>JAGLRY010000194.1 GCA_023135995.1 Candidatus Aminicenantota bacterium
CTTGTCCCAATTCATAGAGGAAAACTCAAACTCTCTCTCCTCTGTTTCGACCTCGATCACCACGGTTTTCTTCTTTTTATCCCTTAAGTACTCGATGCTGATCTTTTCGCCTTTATCTTTATCCCTGATCAATCGCTGCAGAACATTCACACGCTCGACGCGCTCTCCATCAGCCTTAACGATCACATCGCCAACTCTGAGCCCGGCTTTCTCCGCAGGGCTGTCCTCCAAGACCTTTGCGACAAGAAGACCTCTGCCTTCTTTGACGCCGAAATGTTCGGATAATTCCGAGGTCAACTCTTGCAAGCTCACACCGATATAGTTCTGCATCCCGCCGACCCAACGGAAGAGCTTGGAATCTTCAAAATCGGGCATGGGCACAGGTTTCACCCGTTCAGGGGCGAAAAGCCGCGGGAACTTGAACTGGAATTCGCGCATGATATCCTTTTCCGAGAACTCTCCCAGTTTCACTTTCACATCCATCGACTTCCCGTCTCTTTCGATCTTTATGTCAACATCATCGCCAGGCTTGTGCATCCGGATCTCTTCAGCCAGCATCTCCGTGCTTGTGACTCTATCCCCTTCAAATTCCAGGACGATGTCCCCCTTTTCGAGCTTTGCCAGATCAGCAGGAGACTCATGCTCCACATCGACTATTTCCACCTGGCCTGCCTCGTTCTCTGCAATAGAGACACCCAGCCAGCCTCTTTTCATCTTTCCGGTCTTCCTTATCTCGGTGCACACTCTGTCTATAACATCCACGGGTACAGCCATGGCCATCCCGGAAGACGGGGCCTCTGATCTATCGACGAAAAGGCCCTCTTCACCTCTTTGGACAAAACGAACTGTCATGCCACTGTTAATATAGGCCCCACGGATCAGGCCTACCATCCGGCCCCGATTATCCACAACCGGGCTTCCGCTTGCACCCCTGACAACCCACACATTCAACCGGAGTTTATCCTTTGCAAGAGAACTCACGATTCCCTGGGTGACTGCGGGTGTATCATCGGGAGATATGCTGACCACTCCGATCCAAGCACCGGGAGAGATATCCTTGACCTCGCCTTTAGCGAGGGGAGTCAGCTTCTTTGCATCTGCCTTGATCAACGCCAGATGAGTCACGGAATCCATACCCAGAAACTCTGCTTCGATCCGCTCACCGTCTGAGGTAATAACGTACAATTTCTCATCATGAGGAGATATAAGAGCCGTTGTGACAATATACCCTTCCTTATCGATCACAACACCAGTGGCCACTTTCCTCCTGCCATTTTTTGCTTCAACCCTCACCACAGATGGGTAAACCTTTTTTGTGATCTTATCGATCTCTACATCTTCTGCCAAAGCGCGACTCGGAGCTGCACCTAAGCTCAGGCCTAAGGCCGTTAGGAATATAAGAAGGCTTAAGATCGTATGAATTTTTTTAGTCATGTTAAATGACCTCCTTAGTAGATAATCTTAGTATCGGTGCTTTCAGAGACGTGCTCTAAAATATATATGGTATGCGGTTGATCCTGTACGGTCCGGATCTCACCGGCGTAATCGACCGCCTCAACGATGGGGATGTAATCTCTCACGCGACTCTGGCCTTGACGCTCAAATGCTGAAGGCGTAGATCTCTCAACGCTCGAAATCTCTGCCGGTCTTCTCTGGGGAAGCACAAAGAGGCCAACGATGACCAGCAGGACCGCTGCCGCGCTGAATGCCCCGGCAAAAGAGAGACGCAATCGCATATTCCTGGCTAGTGTTCGTTTTCTCGATGCAAGCTCCGCCATGATTTTTTGTTCAAAATTGGGAGGAGCCTCTGCCTTTTCTATCTTTTTCAGGAGATTATTTAATTCCATGTTCATACTCCTTGGGCTTTGCTAAAAAATCCAGGTTGTGTTCATCCTTTTCCAATATATGTTTTAAACGTTCTCTGCCACGACTGATCCTGGCTTTGATCGTCCCCACAGGCCTTTTCAGGATCTGTGCGATCTCGTCTTGTGAGAAGCCCTCGATATCTTTGAGGATGATCGGGAGTCTGTACCGCGGATGCAGAGAATTTAAGGCCTTCTTGAGATTCTCGATGAGATAGGTGTCTTGATTCTTTTCCTTAGCTGCGATCTGTTCGCCAAGGCGGCTTTCCGTATCATCGATGGAAACAGTGGACATCCTCCGTGTCTTCTTGAGCTCTGTTTTCGCCAAATTGGAAGCGATCGTGTATATCCAGGAGGACAGCGGGGCAACGGGTTTGTATTTGTTCGCCTTGAAATAAACCCGCATGAATGTCTCTTGTGCCAAATCAACGGCCTTCTGATAATCACCCGTGAGCTGTGTTAGAAAATTCACGATTCTATGCTTGTATATGGATACGATCTTCTCAAATGCCACTTCATCACCTTTTTGAACAAGGTGCATCAACTCCTGTTCCTCCATTCTCAACTTTCTAAAACCTTTTTCCATCTGAATTCGTTGCATAATCAATCCAAATTTTTGGAATTATTTTCACTTCTTTTTTTTGTTCATCCTCTCATACACGATCTTCTCAAATTTGTCTCTGAGCCTCGTCTGTACACTCGTCATAGGAACAACTTTACCGTTGATGATGACTTTGTGGACTCGGGAACTCAGCTGGATCGGAGTTTCACTCCACAACACGACATTCGCCAATTTTCCCACCTCAAGAGACCCCACGAGGTTATCCACACCCAGGATCTTGGCGGGATTGATTGTCAATGCCTTTATTGCTTCCTCCTCAGAAAGGCCATGTGCGACTGATATACTGGCTGGAACCGGAATACTGCGCACACGATGGCTATTAACACCAAAGCCTAAAATATCAAAACAAAAAAGGACGCCTTTCTTCGAGAGGACAGCCGCCGTATGATAATTGAGATCATAAGGCTGCCACCGCTCAGGAATCGTCGTGGTCCCCGCCCAGATCACAGGAATCTTATCCGTAGCGAGTTGATCTGCAAACTTCAGGATATCAGCCCTCGCATAGAGAATCCCTTTCAAATTATATTCTTTTATGATCTGGAGCGCGTTCCGGATGGTCACCTCATTGGAAGTTATAAACACTGCGGGCATCTTTCCCTTCAACACCGGGATAAGAGCTTCCATGGCTAGGTCTCTTTTGAATGGTTCCCAATCTCTGCTTCTCCTGCTTTTTTGTGTGTTTTTCTCTCTGTTTTTTACTCTTTCATCATAGCTTAGTGCTTGGTTCAATTTATCTCTGACAAGGGCTATGATACCGGGGTGAGTTGAGGGATAGTTACCCGGCCTTCTTGGCCCGAATCCGGCCTGACCCTTGGCCCCCATGTTAAAGATTTGGGC
>JAGLRY010000195.1 GCA_023135995.1 Candidatus Aminicenantota bacterium
CCATTGATGATATTCATGCTCCCACTGGTCGTCATCACGGTGGTCACTCCGTCAATCCTGGTCACCTCTATCGTGCTGTCCTCAGGATTGATCGCATCGAAGGGATCGATCTGGGGAGTTATCACGCCAAGCTCATTCACATCGTTACCAGAACCCGGGTAACCCGTGACGCCGATTGCAGTCATGGCTGCCACAAGACCTGGATACACACTTTTCCCTTCGGCATCGATCACGGTTGTTTCAGGAGGGATTTCAATATCTGTGCCGATCTTGGCGATCTTTCCATTCTGGATGAGCAAGCTGCCGTTTGGGATCACTTCACCCACAACCGGAACAATCTTCCCGTTCTTGATAAGGATGGACTCCTGCGGCAAGGCCGCATTTGCAAGAATAAAAACCAGGATTATGGCAAAGATCAGATGGACTCTTTTATTCATGGCTCCCTCCTTCTCTTTGAACGCTGTGTTTTGCATAATCGAAATAGATCTTGCCTTCTATGATCGTCATCAGGCATTTGGTCGTGGAATCCAGTGGATGCTTTTCAAACACAGCAATATCTCCATCCTTTCCGACTTCAATGCTCCCGATACGGTCTTCCAACTCAAGAGATCTGGCCGGGTTTAGGGTGATCATCCTGAGGACTTCCTCATCAGGAATGTCGTTATATTTAAGGACCTTAGCTGCGTTCCGAAAGAGATGGCGTCCCTCATCCGCACTATCGGAATTGATCACGATGTTCACCCCGGCATCCAACATGATCTTGAAACCATAAGGGCAACCGTCATAAGCCTCTTCCTTGAATCCCCACCAATCGACCCATCCACCAAAAGACACGCCTGCCTCGGCCATAACATCCGCCACTTTGTAGCCATCCACACAATGACTCAACTGCAAAAGATCGAGGCCGAATTCATTACAGAAGTTTATGATCCAGATGATTTCATCTGCCCGGTAAGTATGACAATCGACAGTGAGTTTTTTCTCCAGGGCCAACTTCAGGGTCTCCATCTTCAGATCCTTTTTCGGAATCCTAAGGTCCGTGTCCCCAGCCTTTCTCTTTTTTTCATATTCATCCCAGCGGTCTATGTATTCCTGAGCTTGAATAAAAGCCTGTCTCATGACATAGGCGTTTCCCATTCGCGTCAAAGGCATCTTCCCTTTTTCCTGGCCGTAAAAACGCTTGGGATTTTCGCCTAATGCCATCTTCAGTTGATGCCGGACTCCTTTGACAATCATCTCCTCTGGCAGCGCATTGTATTTGAGCTTTATGGTGACATTGACACCACCGATCACATTGGCACTGCCGTGCATAGTCTTCACTGTCGTGACACCGCCCGCTAGCGTCGTCAGAATCCTGTGATCTTCGGTGTATAAGGCCTCTTTCATCCAAACTTGTGGAGTGACAGGATCGGTCATCTCATTGATATCGCCGGAACTTAAAGCGATATGAGTATGGCTGTCTATGATCCCTGGCATTATGAACTTCCCGTTACAATCAATCACGCGGACTCCAGGTGGAATCGTTATATCCTTACCGAAAGCAGCGATTTTGCCATTCTGGATAAGAACAGTCCCATTCGGAATAACACCTTGAGTGATCGTTAGAACAGTTCCTCCCTTGAGCGCTAAATCCTGGGACATGACATTCGCGGTGAGAAAAACTGTCGCAGCAACCAATAAAAAAAATGACTTTTTCTTCATGCTCATCTCCTCGTTATTTCATCTTATCTATACATATTAATGTGACGATATTGCGATTACAAGCCTATTTATGAGCGAACAAAACAGCTATGACGCATGCGTGGTGCAGAAAAGGGCCTCTCAGGGATTCGGTCAGAAAATTGTGCTGTGTATGAGCCCAAACTGAGTAGGCAAAAACAAGAATCAAAGATAAATCGAAAGTGGCCTCAGCGCTTCGGGAGTTCTATGGGTTTGGTCACAAAGAGACTGATATCCCGGCTTATTAAAAGTGCACGCAGCTCTGGGAATTTTTCCTTGATGAGCTCATTGATCCTTTTGATGTATCTTTCCAGCTCGTCTCTCATGCGATTGGCGGTGGTTCGTTGGGCCTGCGTAGGCTGTGAGGTGGTGGCCTGGAGTGTTCCTGCAAGATCCATGATCATAAATTCCATACTGGGCCGGTCCTCTCTGAAAGCACTCCGAATCTCCTTGAGCTCCTTGGCAATCTCTTGGATCTTGCTTGTGACTTTATCTGGGAGGTCCTCTCTTCCTTTGAGAGCCTTCTCGATGCGCATGATCTCTTTGTCCATCGCATCAACCGCTCTCCATCCTTCCGTGTAGGCCCGCTGCATATCGCTCACGGTCATGCTGAGCTCCAGCCGTCTTTGCAGAGCATAGGGATTGGCCCGGATCCTGGGATCGACCTCAATGGTCACACTCTGCTCAATCTCTTGATCTCTTGCCACCAATCTGACGTTATACTCACCGGGGAGAACAAAGGCTCCTTTTTTTGGCTCGAAATAGGCCGGCCGAGTCCCTTCCGGATCAAAAGACAACGGATAACGTAGATCCCAACTGATCCTGTTAAAACCTTTTCGGTCGGGGGCATCGATCTCACGGACCACCATCCCGTCTGCGTTGGTAATGATAATTTTCACTGTAGGCGGCTTTTCCGATCGACGATCCCGTTCCGGAGCTTTTTCCGCTGTCACTCGAGCGGTTTCCTGGGCAGGAGGATCGCTCTTTAAGTAATAGGTGAAGAGGGCTCCGTATTCTGGATTGGGTCCGGAGAATTGAGATGCTCCTGGATCGGGCAGCTCCCTCAGCTCAAAATATTGGGTCGCTTTCCTTGGCGCAAACAGATAGGCCTCCTGATTCAGGATCGAATCATCGAGTGCTTCCAGCAAAGCGATGTCATCCAATAATATGATGCCCCGCCCATGGGTCCCCAGGATCAGGTCATTCTCTTCTCCGTTGACGACAATGTCATCCACCGGCACAAGGGGCAGATCTCCTCCCGCCAACGTCCATTGAATGCCCCCGTTTATGGATATGTACAGGCCAAACTCTGTTCCGGCAAAAAGGAGTCTAGGATTCCAGGGATGTTCACGGATCACATTGACCACACTTCCCTTGGGTATTCCGCTGGAAATAGCTGTCCAGGTCGTGCCAAAGTCGGTCGTTCTAAAAATATAAGGCTCGAAATCATTGTCACGATGTCCATCAAAAGTCACGTAGGCGGTCCCCGGCCGGTGGATGGAGGCCAGAACACAACTGACCCAGCGTGACGCAGTCAACCGGAAGCGCTCTGTCAGATCTACCCACCTGCTCCCGTTATCTCTGGTCATATGCACATTCCCGTCATCCGTACCTGCATAGATCAATCCCACCTGAAGGGGCGACTCGGAAAGAGTGGTCAGAGTCCCGTAGTGGGCAACGCCATCATCTCTGGAGAGTGTGTTTTCATTCCTCATCATTCCCATAATGGGGATCGACTTCCAATCTTGATCCTTTGTGAGGTCAGGGCTTATCACCTGCCAGCTGTGCCCTTGATTAGTTGTTTTGAACACCTTATTTCCACCGTAATAGATGATGTCGGGATTATGGGAGGACATGACGAGCGGGCATTTCCACCCAAACCTGTACGTTTCCTTCGAATTTCCGGGGACAGGTTTGATGTACTTCTCCTCCTGGGTGTTCAGGTTGATATATATCAGTCTCCCACCCTGATTTTCAGTGTAGAGCTCATCGGGATTCTCCGGGTTCACAGCCACATGAAAGGCATCTCCGTAGGCCACGTTGATGACATCCCCGTTAGTGATCCCCATCCTGCTGAAGGTTTTGCTGGGAAGACCATAAACACCATGGTCTTGAGCTCCACCATAGATCCAATAGGGCTCTCTCTCCCTATGATCGATCCCTATCGCATAGAACTGGGCGATGGGGAGATTATCGATAAAATTCCAGGTTTTACTCCCGTTGTAGGACATATAAAATCCCCCGTCGCCCCCCAGCAGCAGATGATCCG
>JAGLRY010000196.1 GCA_023135995.1 Candidatus Aminicenantota bacterium
CAGCTCATTCATCCTTGTCCAACTCTTCCCTCTGTCTTCAGACCTGAAGACACCGCCCTCTTTATTCTCGATAATGGCATAGACGATATTGGGGTGGCTCTTCGAGATATCTATGCCGATCCTTCCTGTTTGCCCTGGGGGCAATCCATTCGTGAGTTTCTGCCAGGTGTCCCCTCCATCCAAGGAGCGGTACAATCCACTTTGAGGCCCTCCCCCGACAAAACCCCATGCACGGCGGCGCCTCTGGTACATGGCTGCATAGACGACCCGGCCGTTGTTTTCGATGGCCATATCCACAGCCCCGGTGTGTTCATTGACATACAGGACTTTTTTCCAGGTTTGGCCACCATCCTTTGTGCGAAAAAGACCACGTTCAACGTTGGGGCCCCAAAGTTTACCCAGAGCGGCGACAAATACGATATCCGGATTCCGAGGATCGATGACAATACGGCCGATATGATGCGTCTCTTTTAGCCCCAAATTGATCCACGTCTCTCCTCCATCGATGGATTTGTACACACCATCTCCCCAAGAGGAACTCTGACGATTGTTGCTTTCCCCAGTGCCCGCCCATACGATATTGGAATCGGTGGGTGCAATGGCAATATCCCCGATAGAGAGAGACGTGCCGTTCTCATCAAACACAGGTCTCCATGTCGCGCCATTATCCTCGCTCTTGAATATCCCTCCTGATGCTGAGGCGATAAAAATGATATGCGACTTCCCAACAACAGCTTCCACGTCATCGATCCGGCCACCAAAAGCAGCAGGGCCTATCTGCCGCCACTTCATGTGTTTGAACAGGTCTGTGTGGAATTGGGGCGGGGTCTGGGCAAAGCACAGCGAGCCCATAATTAAAGTGCCAATGGCCAGCCAAACGCCAATGAATTGTCCCCTCAGCCGAAACATCCGAGGCCTCCTCTTTCTGACCTGAATCATCTTGGTCCGCGATGTATCAGGTCGCATTTTGTTGCAAATCTATATGAAAGTATCAAACGTCGAGCTCTAAATGTCAACTTTTTACTTTTTATTCTCAAGCTCAATAAGCGGTTTTTCCGAATCGACAAGGTCCCCTGCAGACACATGGATCTTTTTAACAAGGCCATCTATGGAAGATTTTATCTCGTTTTCCATTTTCATGGCTTCCACGATCGCCAGGGTCTGGTTTTTCCGGACCTCCTCGTTCTCTTTGACATAAACTTTGATGACCTTTCCGGGCATAGGAGCTTTCACGACAAGCTTATCCTCTTGAGACCCCTCTACACCCGCATGCGCACTCCCGCTTTCACCTGTGGGTTCCTGAACAGTAAAATTATGACCTTGAAAATAGACATGCCTTTTATCGTTGTCTTTGACCAAATAGACACGGAAAGATTTATTGTCTATCAATATGGAAATAACACCCGGGGAGATGTACTGGATGTCGGCTTCATGGGTCAAATCATCATCTGTGACCACATACCGGCCCTCTTTTTTTTCAAGGCTGATCTTCTTCAAGACATCATCGATCAAGAATTCGTAATCCACTTCAGTTCCCTCCTCCCAAGCGCCATTTCCCCAGTGTCTGCCATGGTGAAGGGGCAACATCCCTGTCCGTTAAAACCTGGGGGCCAAAAGATTTGGATTGGCTGTCGAATGCCGAGGCTAGAGCAGCAATCATGCGGGCCTCCTCTGCCTTCTCTTTTCCTCCCCATTGGGCAAAATATTTTTCGATAAAACTCGTTGTCGTTTCTCCGGTTTGGAATTTTGGATGAGCGATCACATCCTTAAGAAAACCAATGGTTGTCTGTATACCCAGGATGACATAATCATCCAGTGCACTGATCATCCGTTGGCAGGACATCTCCCGATTCTCCGCCCAAACGATCAGCTTGGCCAGGATCGGGTCATAAAAGATGGGAATATCACAGCCGCTGTAGATGCCGCAGTCGTGTCGGACTCCCGGCCCACTGGGTTCTTTCAGGAAAAACACTTTCCCCGCAGAGGGCAGAAAATTGTTGAACGGATCTTCCGCATAGATGCGGCATTCAATCGCATGGCCCTTTTGTTCGAGTTCGTCTTGAGAAATTGTGAGTTTTTCACCAGAAGCAATGGCTAACTGTTGGTGGACCAAGTCGATACCGGTAATGAATTCCGTCACAGGGTGCTCGACCTGGAGACGCGCATTGACCTCCAGGAAGTAGAAATTCTTGTTTTTATCCAATAGAAATTCAACCGTTCCCGCATTGTTGTATCCGGACACCTGGATGACTTTTTTCGCCGTCTCTCCCATTTTTGCCCGAAGCTCCGAATCCAGGGCTTGTGACGGAGATTCCTCCACAATCTTCTGATGTCTTCTCTGGATGGAGCATTCCCTCTCGAAAAGATGAACGACATGGCCGTGATTGTCGGCCAGGACTTGGAATTCGACGTGTCGGGGCTCTTCGATGTACTTCTCCAGATAGACGGATTCATCGCCGAACGCGGATTTGGCCTCTCGTTGACCGGCTTCGATGCCTGTCTCCAAGTCCTTCATGCTGTGAACGATCCGCATCCCTTTGCCTCCCCCCCCGGCAGAAGCTTTGATCATGACGGGAAACCCGATTCTCTGTGCTTCTGTTTTGTATTCCGCCATGGCAGAAGGAATCCCCATCATTCCAGGAATGATGGGAATTCCGGCTTTCTCCATCGTCTGTCGAGAGCGAACCTTGTCACCCACAAGCTGCATGGCCTTGGAATTCGGGCCTATGAACACGATCCCTTCCTCCTCACAGCGTTTGACAAAGTCGGCGTTTTCAGCGAGAAAACCATACCCGGGGTGGATAGCCTCTGCGCCAGTTTTTTTGGCGGCTTCCACGATCCGGTCGATATTGAGGTAGCTGTCTATGGCAGGGGCAGAACCGATGCACAGAGCTTCATCCGCAGAAATCACATGGAGGCTGTTTCTGTCAGCCTCAGAAAACACTGCCACGGTTGAAATGCCCATTTCATGACAGGCTTTGATGATGCGGACTGCGATCTCTCCGCGATTGGCGATCAATATCCTTTTGAACATTCGTTTTCCTTTTCTTTGGTACGTTAGCTTCTATTATCCATTCACCGTGTAGGGACCGTTTCCCAAACGGTCCGTTAAAATACGCGGTTAGTTCGGGGAACTGACCCTATATCATAAATCATCGGTCCACAATTAAATAGAACCACAAAAATGTAGGGACCGTTTCCCAAACGGTCCGCTCGGGGAGCGAACCCTACATTTGTAAGAAAAGGGGACAGTCCCTTTTTTC
>JAGLRY010000197.1 GCA_023135995.1 Candidatus Aminicenantota bacterium
AAACGGTCCGCTCGGGGAGCGGACCCTACATTGTTTCATGTTTTACGATCTTTTTTTCGCTCTTTGGAGGGAGTCCAACGGGGTTTACGTTTCTCGAGAAAAGCACTCATGCCTTCCTGACCTTCTTCTGAAATGCGCAAGTTGGCGATCATGCGGGCCGTATATGCTTTAACGTCTTCAAGGCTCATACGCGGCACATTGAGGATCAACTCTTTGCAGCTGGCTATAGCCTCGGGTCCGGAGGCGAGAAATTGTCCGATCAACTCTTCCACACGCTCTTCCAGCTTATTCTTGGGGACGACTTCATTGATGAGGCCTATCTCTAGAGCTTTTTGTGCAGAGATCCTATGCCCAGTCAGAAAGTACTCCCGGGCTTTGCTCTCTCCGATCTTTCGCACGACATAGGGAGAGATCGCAGCCGGCACAAGCCCGATCTTCACCTCGCTCAAGCCAAACTTGGCCTCCTCGGCAGCGATAGCAATATCACACACAGAGAGAAATCCCGTGCCTCCCCCGATAGCCGCTCCATTCACCATAGCGATCGTGGGTTTGGGCAACATGTAGATCTTATACAGAACTTCTGCCAGTTGGAGAGATTCCTCCAGGTTTTGATCGAAGGAATACCGGACGATCTCACGCATCCAGTTGATATCCGCTCCTGCACAGAAGGACTTGCCTTCTCCGGTCAGGACGACCACCCTGACAGAATCATCCGCTTTGACCCTGTCAAAAACATCTGTCAATTCAAGGATCGCTTCAGAATTGAAGGCATTGTGGACCTCAGGGCGATTCAATGTGATCCAAAGAACCGCCTCCCTATCCTTCTTAGATATCACAATCGTTTTGTATGTTGTTTCTGTCATTGTGGAGTTCCTGTTCGCTTAACCCTGATAATTCCCTCTTCGGTTGTGTCTTCCATATTTATTATCTCACATCCTGAATATCCCAACCTTATAATCGGGGATCGGAGCGTTCAGGCTCATGGAAATCCCAAGTGCCAGAGCCTCCCTTGTTTCCAGCGGGTCGAGGATCCCGTCATCCCAAAGGCGAGCTGTGCTGTAATACGGGCTTCCCTCGTGTTCGTATTTCTCAAGGATCGGCTTCCTCATCTTTTCGATCTCTTCTTGTGTCATTTTTTTGCCCTGGGCTTTGAGTCTATTGACTTTGACCGTTACCAGCACATCGGCAGCCTGTTCTCCACCCATGACACAGATCCGGGCATTGGGCCACATCCAGAGCAGTCGCGGGAGATAACCCCTGCCGCACATAGCATAATTGCCGGCGCCGTTCGAGGCACCCACGATCACTGTAAACTTGGGCACATCGGCGTTGGCCACCGCATGGACGAGTTTTGCCCCATCCTTGGCGATCCCACCGTGTTCGTACTGTTTGCCCACGATAAATCCCGTGATGTTCTGGAGGAAGATGAGAGGAATCTTCCGCATGGAACACAGTGTGACAAAATGGGCCCCCTTGACCGCGCTTTCCGAGAACAAAACGCCGTTATTGGCCACGATCCCCACGGGATATCCCAAAATCCGGGCAAAACCACACACGATGGTCTGCCCATAGAGTTCCTTGAATTCCTGAAAACGGCTGCCATCGACAATGCGGGCGATAACGTCCTTGATGTTGTAGGGCTTCCTCACATCCGTCGGCACGATCCCGTATATCTCTTCTGGATCATAATAGGGATCTTCAGGCTCGGCCATATCCAGGGAGAACTTCTTCTGTGGGTCTAAGGTCTCGACAATGTTGCGTGCGATCTCAAGTGCATGCTGTTCGTTCTGTGCGTAGTAGTCGGACACTCCGGATATACGGCAGTGCACATCCGCCCCGCCTAGCTCCTCATTGGTAACATCCATTCCTGTTGCTGTCTTGACCAGCGGCGGGCCACCGATAAAAATCGTCCCCTGTTGACGGACGATGACCGTCTCGTCACTCATGGCCGGCACGTAAGCCCCGCCCGCTGTGCACGACCCCAAAACAATGGATATCTGAGGAATGCCGAGCGCGGACAGCCTTGCCTGGTTGTAGAAGATCCGGCCGAAATGTTCTTTATCCGGAAACGTTCCCTCCTGGAGCGGAAGAAAGATCCCACCGGAATCCACGAGATAGATGCAGGGAAGGCGATTATCCAGAGCGACCGTTTGTGCACGGATGTGTTTTTTGATCGTCGTCGGGAAATAAGTGCCGCCCTTGACTGTAGGGTCATTAGCCACGACCAAGACCTCCCGTCCGTGGACAACACCGATACCAGTGATGACGCCCGCACTGGGCGCTTCGTTATCGTAGATGTCATAGGCAGCCAGGGGTGTGAGTTCCAGAAAAGGTGTGTTCCGGTCAAAGAGTTTCTCCAAGCGTTCCCGCACGAGCAGTTTTCCCCTGGAAATCTGGAGATCCCTGTATTTTTTTGGGCCTCCCTCCCGGATCTTTGCGCATCGTTCCTTGTATTCATCGACGATTTTTTTCATATGGGCACAATTTTCTTTATACTCTTTGCTCTGGGTGTCCACTTTGCTGTCTATTCTAAACATGGCTTTACCTCAATTGAGGAACGAACTTGTACCCGTAACAGAGAATCCCCGATTCTCCCACATCAAAAAGCTTCCGGAACTCGACCTTCACCTTCATACCGATCTTGATATCCTCAAAATCACAGTCCACGACTTGTCCCATGATCTTAACGCCATCGTCCAACTCCACGATCCCCACCGCATAAGGCGCCTGGTCCACAAATTGATGAGGAGGCACACGGATGATGGTGTATGTAAGGACTTTCCCTGTTTCCGCCAGTTTTGTTTTTTCCAGGTCTTTGCTCTGGCATACATTACATAGCAGCCGCGGAGGGAAAAATATCTTTCCACAGCTGCTGCACTTGTTGGCTTCGAGCCGATATCTCTGGGGAATCTCTCTCCAATATCTTGCTGGTGTCGACATTTTATCCTCCTCCTATTCTCTCTCGAAGATGTGGACGACTGCGCTCGCCCCACTTCCGCCCATATTCTGTGTCATCCCGATCCTGGCATCCGAGACCTGTCTATCGCAGCAATCACTCCTGAGCTGCTTGACCACTTCCACAGCCTGGGCCACTCCGGAAGCCCCCACAGGATGTCCCTTTGATTTTAATCCGCCGCTGGGATTGACAGGAATTTTTCCATCGATGGCCGTCAATTCCTGTTCCACTGCCTCGCCCCCCTTGCCTTTTTCAATAAAACCGAGGGCTTCTGTCACACAAATCTCAGCGATAGTGAAACAGTCATGAACTTCCACAAGATCGATGTCCTCGGGTTTTTTGTCTGCCATAGCATACGCACTCTTAGCTGCGAGGTAAGTGGCATTGAGCCAGGTGATGTCCGTCCTCTGAGAGAGCTCGATCGTATCTGTAGCATGACCTGTGCCGATGATCTTAACGACTGGTTTTCCCATTTTTTTGGCCAATTCTGCAGGATACAGGATGATCGCCGCTGCCCCGTCTGTTATGGGGGAGCAGTCCAGAATTCTCAGGGGATCTGCTACCATCACCGAATTGAGAACCTGGTCCACCGTTATCTCAAAGGGAAACTGGGCCACAGGGTTTTTTGTTCCGTTTTTATGGTTTTTTACGGAAACCATGGCCATCTGTTCTCGTGTTGTGCCGTATTTTTCCATGTGGGCCACAGCGATTAACGCATAAAGCCCGGGAAAGGTGATGCCGTGATACCCCTCATACTCCTGGTCTGCGGCTGTTCCCAGAGCATATGTGGCTTCGTTTCCACTGACATCGGTCATTTTCTCGATCCCGCTGACCAGAACGACATCGCTCATCCCTGAAGCAACCTCCATGTATCCCAGCTTCAGGGCAAGCCCTCCAGAGGCACACGCAGTCTCCACTCTTGTAGATGGAACTGGCGTCTGACCCAGATAGTCGGCCAAGAGCGCAGCGATATGCTCCTGCCCCACAAAAAGCCCGGAAGACATGGAGCCCACATACATAGAATCGATCCGATCAACGCCCGCATCCTCCAACGCAAGAAGGGCTGTCTCGACATAGATATCTCTGAAGGATTTTTTCCAGAGTTCCCCCCACTTCGTGATCCCAACACCGATTGCTGCAACTTCTCTCATGTGTTCCTCCTAGTCCGCCTTCCTTATTTTGTGCCTGAACTTGGCATATTCGCCGTATTCCAGGTAATTGATGTTATGGCTCAAGAGATCCCTGGTCTTCGGGGCGCTCTCACGGACTTCATTGATCCTCTCCGTGACTTCGAATACAAAACCATCACTCCCCGCTCCAGATCCATAGGAGACAAGAAGGATCATGTCTCCCGGCTGGGAGATGTCCAGTGTGGATGTCAATCCCAGAGGTGAGGAGCCCGAATAGGTGTTCCCCAGTTTATTGACAAGCCAACCGGGTTCGATCTGCTCTTTTTTGAATCCGAGCATCTTCCCTACCCTGAAGGGAAATTTCCCGTTGGGCTGGTGGAAAATCACGTACTGAAAATCCTCGGGTTTCATCCCGGCTTTATCCATGATCCCGCGAGCGGCTCCTTTGATGTGCTTAAAATAGGCGGGATCGCCAGTAAAACGGCCTCCATGTTGAGGATAATACTGGTATTCGCGCCGCCAGAAATCAGGAGTATCTGTCATGTAGGAGTATGTCTCGTGGGCCTTGGCCACCAGGTTTTCCTTGCCGAATATGAAGGCGGCTGCACCTGCGGCAGCCGAATATTCAAGCGCATCTCCAGGAGCCCCTTGAGATGTGTCTGCGCCAACCCCGAGCCCATACTTGATGACGCCAGATGCCACCAAATTCAGGGCAATAAACATGCCCTCGGTCCCTGCTTTACACGCAAATTCCAGGTCTGCGGTGTGCACATCCGGCGTGGCCCCGATGGCCTCAGCAAGCACAGTCCCGCTGGGTTTGACCGCATAAGGATGCGATTCCGAACCGATATACACAGCGCCGATATCTTTAGGATCGATCAGAGCCCTCTTTAAAGCATTTTTGGACGCCTCCACCGACATCGTGATGGTGTCTTGATCAAGAGAAGGGACTGATTTTTCCTCGAGCATCAGGCCTTTTTTGTAGCTGGGCGCATCCGCTCCCCAAACCTTAGCGATCTCTTCGACTTTGATCCTGTTTCGGGGAATGTAAGCACCATATCCGACAATGCCTTCCATTTAGTACCTCCCTTTAACCTTAACTATTCATAAAAAACGTCGATGCTTTTTTACTTCAACAATGTCAGGAAATTATCCTGACATTGTTGAAAAAACTTTTCAACCAGAATCTTTTTATAGTCATCGACGTTTTTTACCCTTCGGGCGAGATCGGTTCGTGAATAATCCAGGTTAAGTCGTGAAGTGTTTGAGAGTGTAAATAGGTGAAAATAATCCATGAGAATCATAAAACAATTTATAGTCCCACACCTTCTTTCTGAAGTCAATATTTCTTTCTAATCTTATTTGACAGTGCCCCACCTGAAAACTAGAATGGAGGAAGCCAAAATGGGGCGGAACTTTTTGGAACCGGATCTCGTCTACTGAGGTGTGATTAGTGCAAACAGAAAGGATAGTCAAAGAATGCTTGAAAGGAAACGAAGGAGCCTGGCAAATGCTGGTTAACAATTACTCGCGAAGGATCTTCAGCCTGGCTTACCAGTTCTCCGGAACCCGCGAAGAGGCTGAGGATATGACACAAGAGATCTTTCTCAAGCTCTACAACTCCTTAAAAAAATTCGACTTCGACCGGAATTTCGATGCGTGGCTCCTTACTCTTGCACGGAATCACCTGATCGATGAATACCGCCGTACCAAATGGGAAAAGAAAACACGCGATGAGTTCGATGAATACAGCCTTAAAGAAACAACAGAGATTGGGCCGGAAGACACCGCCCTGAGAGAAGAGATAAAAAAAAGGATCTGGGAAGGTTTCAACCACCTTTCGGCAGACATCAGGATGACCATCATTCTGAGGGATATTCAGGGAAAAAAATACGAAGAAGTGGCGGAGATCATGGATCTCCCCCTGGGAACGATCAAATCCCGTGTCAACAGAGGGAGGATCCAACTGGCAAAAGTCCTCAAAGAACAAAAGGAGAAGGAAAATGGAATGTAAACTTTTCGAAAACCTTTTGTCTCCTTATTTGGAGGATGAACTGACAGCTGAAGAGAGGCTGGCAGTCGAGGAGCATCTCGAAAGCTGTGCGGATTGCTCCGTCCTCTTCGATCTGATGAGGGAAACACAGGAATCTCTGGCTGATTTCCCTCAAGCAGAGATGAGTGAGGAGCTGTTGGAGAGGCTCTATGAAATCCCACAGAGGAAAAGGAAATTCCGGCTCAGCTTGGATTTCTTGGGGCGGCCTGCGCTGCAACCTTACATGGCAGCGGCAACTATCCTGTTAACAGTCATGTCCTTCTATCTTTTCCATCCGGAAAAGAGCGCGATCGACAAGTCTATAAACCGCCAGGTCCATCTGGGTTACGGCAAAATCGGCAAGCTGTACTCCGAGGCGGAAACATTCACAACATCCTTGGGTGAACACAAGGATAATATCCTCGATACCATCAAAAGGAAACAGCCTTTTGGAAGGAACGGGGATTAAACACACATACATTTGGAGGTATGATATGGAAGAGAAAATTATTTTAAAGCGACCCCCTAAATCTCCTGCTCTTGCAGGCATTTTGTCTTTCTTTTTTCCGGGGACAGGCGCTCTGTACAACGGCCAACCGCTGAAATTTCTGGTTGTGCTCCTCGGAGCCGCGATCATGATCACTATGCTGGCCCAGGAAGAAGGTTCGGCACCCTTCTTGGGAATTATGCTCGGTGGTTTGTACTTCTACCAGTTTATCGATGCGATCGTGACAGCTAGTGCGATCAATCGGAAAGCTTTGCTAGGTGAAGAGGTAGACGAGATCAAAATCGAAGAACTTCCCGAGTTTGTGAGAACGGGCTCTGTGTTTTGGGGCATCGTTCTTATGATCCTCGGAGTCGTTCTGCTTATGGCTAACTTCAGCTTTATAGTCACTTACAGCGGAATTTGGAATTTCTGGCCCCTTGTTGTCATCATCATCGGTGTGAAACTCATCGTGGACTACCTTGCGAAAAACAAAGAGGGTGAGTAGAGGAGGAAACAATGGCAAAACAAAAACGAAAAGATTCGTTAATCTGGGGTATTCTTCTCATTACTCTTGGAGTGCTGTTCTTGCTAAAGGTCAACATCTGGTATGTGCTCGCCCATTTTTGGCCAGTGATCCTCATCATCTGGGGAGCCAATAAGCTCTATTACGGTTTGAAGGACCGTAGAGAGGAAGAAGAACAACAATCTGAAGACATCCAGGTTTAAAAATGAGATCAAAAGAAATTTTTTTCCTTATTCTCTTCGTCGCTGCAGGAGTTTTCTTCTACCACGCCTACACGGACAAGCTCGATTGGGAGATCGAGTGGGGAGAAGACTTCCTGTTTAAGCTCGAGGAATTCGAATTCGAAGAATCCCACACGATCGACGCCCCCTTCCCCCACGTTATTCATGTGGTGAATCGCCACGGAGAAATACACATTCAGGGGACAGAAGAGGACAGGATCGTTGTCACACTGCAAAAAACAATTCGACGCAGAACCGCAGAAGAGGCACAAGACGTGGCGAACACTCTGAAAATAGTCACAGAGCAAACCGACCACAATATCGTTCTCACGACAAACCGGGGAGAGTTCAAGAAAAAACGGTTCCGGACCTCATTCACGATCTCTCTGCCCAAGGGTGCTGATGTCACAGTGTCGAACACCTATGGAGTTGTGAAGGTTGCCAATACCGGTGACACAAACATCCATAATTCTTACGGCGAAGTTATCGTCTCGGATATTGAGGGCATCTTGACCGTCAAAAACAAGTATGACGACGTGGACGTTCAAAACGTAAGCGCAGATTGCACGATCGACAGCAACAATGCCTCTGTGGATGTCACTAAGGTCGATGGGACTGTTCAAGTTTTCCACCGGTACGGGGACGTCAACCTGAAGGATATAACACGAGATGCCATCGTTGATGCATCGAACACGACGATTTTCTGTCAGAATGTGGAAGGCTTAGCGGATGTGGGAAGCACATACCGAAGCATCAGCCTTACCAACGTCGGCGCCGCAAAAGTGAGGGCAAAAAATTGTGAGATAGACCTGGATGGTGTGAAGGGCTATTGTGTTATCGGAAGCAGTTACGGCAGAGTGAAGCTGGCAAACATCCAGGGAGACCTGAAAATCGATGGGAAGAACACGAGTGTTTATGGGAAAACTATTCTGGGAGATAAAATAACCATCGATACGACATACCGTGATGTGGAGCTCGAGGATTTTTCCGGAGAGACGACGATTCTCCATTCCAACGGGAAGGTCCTCCTGACACCTAAACCCCTCACCCTCCCCCTTGTCGTCAAAGGGAAATACTCGGACATCAATCTCTACTGGCCTAAGGGAGGCAATTACCCAATAGAAGCAGAGAATAAAGGTGGCAATATCGAGTGGAAACTCCCCTACGAGCTCTCATTCAAGAAGGAGAACAGTGTCTCTGTGATCAAAGCCTTTATGGAGGACACAGAGAGTCCCCTCATCTTTCTGTACACAACCTACGGTACGATTTGGATCGAAGAATCCACGAGTACAGCTGATACAGAATCACATTAGCTTTGGTGATTGAAAAGATGTAGGGTCCGTTCCCCGAACGGACCGATAAGATTTAGAATTTACCAAAGATCGGAATCAAGAACGAGATATAGGGAAACTGAAAAAATGTAGGGCCCGTTCCCCGAACGGGCCTTTTTTTTAATGCTTGTTCTTTAATGTGTATATCTTGCTCTGTAGGAAGCCGTTGATCTTGATGTTGAAGTAAGAGATCAGATTGGCCAGGTCTTTTTTATATTTGGTCACATAACGGACAAAATCCGATTCCCTTTTGTCTCTCAAGTGACTCTCGAATTCGTCCACTTCGTCCCGGAGTTCGATCACATAGTGATTGATCACCCTGTACTGGGCATTGATATCGATCAAATCCTGGCCGGTGACTTTTTTAAAATCCAGGTAGGGAGGGAGGACTTGCAGGGCATTAAAGCCCTCTGTGTGGATCTCGTTCACGTACTCTTTGATCTCCTGGAAAAAGGACTTGTACTTGAGAGGATTTTTCAGCTTCTCCTCGGCGCGGTCCAGGAGGACCTCATACT
The DNA here is from genome assembly GCA_023135995.1 of Candidatus Aminicenantota bacterium. Classification (GTDB taxonomy): domain Bacteria; phylum Acidobacteriota; class Aminicenantia; order Aminicenantales; family Aminicenantaceae; genus WTAW01. The sequence goes on from JAGLRY010000197.1 coordinate 9,196, forward strand.
GATCTTTCAGGGAACCGAGATAGTCATGCAGTCCGAAATGTTTTCGCTTGAACTGAAAAACATCGATAAAATCTCGCCCAATGTAGATCTTGTCCTTGTAATTGGTCATGAGCTCCCGGGAGGAATGTGTATAGAATTTGACCTCGTAATATCTTCCGTCTGAATCCCTCTCCCGTAACCGGGCAAGAACCAAGAAATTATTCTGCTCGATAAAGTAGCTGTTGACATCTAAAAGGACAGAGTACACAGAAAGATTCTGCATGATGTACTCTTTGATGTAATCGAGGATGTCATCCTTTTTTGTGATAAAGTCTCTGACAGTTTCGTTGGGTGTGGGGCTAATGACGGTGTAAGAGGGCGAAAGGAGGTAGAGGACAGGGCCGGTTCCCAGTTCAAGATAGAGGTGTTTTATGACATTCTGGTGCAGGTCGTCAGACATGAACGGCGCCAATTCGGACAAATCCTTGAGCTTTAGCTTGGATAGTTCCTCTATCTCGTTCATTTTAAAATCCCTCAATATCGAGAAAAAATCTTATCACCAAAAGTCAAAAAAAGCAAATAGCCAATGGGGTTCTATTGGTTAGATTCAAAGGTCCATGCAGGATTTCCGTATTTGTCTTTTTGAATCTGGCAAACGACTTCGTTTTCATTTTCCCCAAGAGTTCTTCTCATTAACCGGATGCCAAAATACTCTTCAATCCCTTGTACAAATACATCCACAACCTGATCAAAATCGATTGTGCTTCCAAGAGCCTCGGTGAGCGAGATCATGCGGACTTCCTTGCCAGCTCCTTCAAGAAAGGATATGAATGTAAGCAGATCATCATCCTCCACTAGAGGGATAGACCCATGCTGGATAAATTTTGTGCCGATTCTTTTTTGAGCGCTTCCTATGATTTTCCGCCCATTGACCTCCACTTCATTGCGGGAAGGATAGGAAAAACACGGGAGGTTTCCCCGGACATACTCTTGAGGGGCTGGGTTAGCAAGAGCAGACACCAATCCCATCTTTTCCAAGCCATTCATCAAAGCCTCGGAAATGAGTCTGTAAGAATCTGCAAGAGTGGCTGTAAAGATTTCTGTATCTGAAGATGCCAGAGAGTATGTGACCTCTTTGTGATGAAGAACCAGCTTCCCTCCTGTCATTCTGCGGACGATATCGATCCCGTTCTTTTTGCAGAAATCGATATCAACGACGTCAGAAGCCTTTTGGGAATATCCCAGCGAAACCGTTGGATTTTTCCAGGCATAAAAACGGACGATCGTTTGTGGTTCCTCTGTCAACGTTTGAAACAAATATTCATCCACCGCCATGTTCCACGAACCATCGAGCGGTGTATCATCTGCGATGAGATCCCATTCTTTCATTTTTCAATTTATTTTATTGTCGTTACTGAAGTTATGAATATCTGACCCCATAAAGGAAGAGAGAGCGGACAACGGGATTCGAACCCGCGAC
>JAGLRY010000198.1 GCA_023135995.1 Candidatus Aminicenantota bacterium
TCAGCTTTCTTGTTGGAGAAAGGAAGAATATTTTCTTGAATATAATAGGAGAGAAAACTGATCAAAATCCCCATGAACAGCAAAGGTGCTATGATGCGATAGATGCTGATCCCACACGCTTTCATTGCTGTGATCTCGTTGAATTTATTCGCCAGACCCAAGCTCAAGAGGGTCGAGATCAGCGCTGCTATGGGAAGAACATAATGGACAAATTCCGGCATTTTTAGCCAAATGAAATGGAAAAATATACTGAGCGGTTTGTTGTGTTCATAAACACTGTCGATCCGTTCAAAAAAAGTCACGATCACGAAGATAAAGAGCATGCTGAAGAACGCCAATCCAAAAATAAACAGGTATTTTCTCAGTATATACCGGTCGAGGATATTGGGAAAACGAAGAGAAAAAGGTAGTTTATAACGTGTGGTTTTGGTTGTTCCAACTCTCGTTGAGATCTTCTTTTTTTTATGCCGTCGAAAAAACCTGTATATGGGGGCAATAAGGGAAGATTCTTTAACGGATCTGATAAACAGATAGATGCCGATAATCGCAAAGATGATATTCGGCCCCCACATCCCCACAAAAGGAGAGATTTTCCCGTCCTTAGCGAGCTGTTCGCCCGCTGTTATCAATATATAGTAAACGAGAATAATGCCAATACTGATGGTGAATCCACTCGTCCTTCCTCCCTTCCTTGTGGTGGCACCCAACGGAAGGCCGAGTATAGCAAAGATAAAGCAGGCGAACGGCAGCGCAAACTTTTTGTGGATCTCCACCCAATGAGAAATATAGTCCCGCTTTCTGTCCCAGTATTGACGGGATGTTTTTTCCTCCTCAGAGAATTTTTCGAGATCTGCCTGGATCTTTTTGGCATCCCGGTTCAGCTCTTTAATGTCCTTTTCCCTCACGTGTTTTCCACCTGAACTGCGGGCTATGATGTTTTGCACTGGAAGGTTTTCCTCATATGTCCTGAAAGTGGTCACCCTGTACTTCGCTGGCTCATTCAGAGGATAGGAGTGGAGCACTCCATCCATAAGCTCCAGGGTTGCACTCTGTGCTTCTTGGTGGAAATTCAAGTATCCTCTTTTTGCAAAAACAACCCGTGGTTCCTCACGCGGCTCGGAAAAATAGATAAAAATATTTCTCCATTCGTTGTCCTGAGTAATGTCCTGGATATAGAGAACCACGTTTGGAATAGATTCGTTGAATTTGCGCGGCTTGATCTTGAGTTGCACTTTAGAGAGCACTGATTGAGAGAACATCTGTACCCATTCGTAGTTTGACCGAGGAGCAAGGTAGAGTGTGAGGAAGGAGGTGATCACAAAACCAAAACCGGCAAACAAAAGGATCGGCTTGATGATCCTTTTGTGTCCTACTCCCAATGTTTTAAAAGCGATAATCTCAGAATCAGATGAGAGGCGACTCAGTCCGGCCAGTATCCCGACGGCTACGGACATGGGGAGAGTAAAGGCCAAAACAGAGGGCAACAGATAAAAAAGCAAGGAGAGAACCACAGACACGGAAACTCCTCGCGTGATAAGGATCTCGGAAAGCAGCAGGATTTGGTTCATCAAAAGGAGGAAGGAGTAGACAAGAAGCCCGACGAGAAAAGCGGGAAGGATATCTTTGAGGATATACCTATCAAATAGCTTTAACACTCCTCAAAATATACCACATTTCCCCTCCTGCAATCCATCCCCCCAATGCTTCTGGTAAGCACTTCCAAATCCGTGATGAGGTTATTCCGCTGGATCAAATTGTATAATATCAAAAACGAACAACGGGAAAGCATTGCGGCTATATTTTAATGTAGGGACCGTTTCCCAAACGGTCCGTTCGGGGAACGGACCCTACAAAGAAAAATACAATGCCCGGCACACCAAAAAAAAAGGCCCCAGGAATCCCGAGGCCTTTTAATTTTTAGCGTTTGGTGTTAGTACATGTCGCCGCCGGGAGGCATCGAAGGCATTCTCATCTTTTCCTCCTCAGGAAGATCAGCGACCAACCCTTCTGTTGTGAGAAGCACGCCAGCAATGCTCGCTGCATTCTGAAGAGCTGTGCGAACGACCTTGGTAGGATCCAGGACGCCGCTTTTCACGAGATCTTCATACGTCTCTGTGAGAGCATTAAATCCCATGTTTCCTTCCATCTCTTTCACTTTTTCGACTACGATCGAGCCTTCTAGTCCTGCATTATTGGCAATCTGGCGCATGGGTTCTTCAATAGCGCGTTTAACGATGTCCACACCGATCTGCATATCGCCTTCAACTTTCAGCGAATCAAGACTCTTTTTGCTCCTTAAAAGAGCGACGCCTCCTCCAGCAACGATTCCCTCTTCAACAGCAGCTTTTGTGGCGTTCATGGCATCCTCGACTCTAGCTTTTTTGTCTTTGAGCTCTGTTTCTGTAGCTGCACCCACTTTGATCAATGCGACACCGCCGACAATCTTGGCCAGCCTTTCCTGCAGTTTTTCTCTGTCATAATCGGAAGAGGTATCTTCGATCTGGGTTCTGATCTGTTTGATTCGAGCTTGAACATCGTCAGCACTTCCCTTGCCCTCCACGATCGTGGTGTTGTCCTTATCGATGACAACTTTATTGGCATCACCCAACCAATCCACAGTGACATTCTCCAACTTGACACCGATATCTTCGGTGATAACTTTTCCACCAGTGAGAACAGCGATATCTTCGAGCATGGCTTTTCTTCTGTCACCGAACCCTGGGGCCTTGACAGAACAACACGAAAAAGTGCCTTTGAGTTTGTTGACAACCAGTGTGGCCAGGGCTTCACCATCGACCTCTTCTGCGATCACCAACAAGGGCTTTCCCATCTTTGCCACATTCTCGAGCAAGGGCAGGAGCTCGCGCAAGTTACTGATCTTCTTCTCATGGAGCAGAATCACTGGATTTTCCAGGACACACTCCATTCTGTCGGGGTCTGTGATGAAATAGGGAGAGAGATAGCCGCGGTCGAACTGCATGCCTTCCACGATATCCATAGTGGTCTCAAGACCTTTGGCTTCCTCAACAGTGATGACGCCGTCTTTGCCTACTTTGTCCATGGCTTCGGCAATAATATTTCCGATCGACTCATCGTTGTTCGCCGATATGGCTCCCACCTGAACGATCATCTCATTACTGACATCACTGCTCAATTTCTTCAACGATTCGACAACTTCTGCAACAGCTTGATCGATACCTTTTTTTATCAGATTTGGGTTGGCACCAGCGGTCACATACTTCAATCCTTCCGCATAGATGCTCTGGGCCAAAATGGTCGCTGTTGTGGTGCCATCTCCGGCAACATCCGAGGTCTTGGAGGCAACCTCTTTCAAAAGCTGAGCGCCCATATTTTCAAGAGAGTCTTCCAGTTCGACTTCCTTAGCTACGGTCACACCATCTTTGGTGCTCGTGGGAGAGCCGAATTTTTTCTCCAGAACAACGTTTTTTCCCCTTGGACCCAATGTTTCTTTGACAACATTGCTCAAAGCGTTGATACCCTTTAAAAGGGCCTGTCTCGCTTCATCTCCGAGTATAATTTGTTTTGCCATTATTTCTCCTTTCACCCAGTCAGGTGATTTTCGCTAATATCTCTTCTTCGCGAACGATGATATGTTCTTTATCGTTGATTGTAACTTCAGTGCCACTGAACTTTCCGATGAGAACCTTATCACCTTTTTTGACGTCAAGAGGGATTACCTTGCCATCTTCAGCCACTCGCCCTTTTCCAACTGCGATCACTTCAGCTTCTTGGGGCTTTTCTTTGGCAGTATCAGGAATGATAATCCCGCCTTTAACGGTCTCTTTTTCTTCCAAACGCTTCAGAAGAACTCTGTCATGTAAAGGAATAACCTTCATTAAAACCTCCTTGGAATTAATATTTAGCAGTCTTGCTAAGAAAGTGCTAATTTAACGCAAAATCCCCCTGTTGTCAAGTGAAAAAAGCAAAATATTAGCACTCTATCCTTCAGAGTGCTAATTTTATTTGATTTTGAGGGCTCTATAAAGGTTATGCAGTGTATTCCGATGAATCCCCAGGGCTTTTGCTATTTTCGTTTTGTTCCCGTTGTATTTTTTTCCAGCTGTCTCAATATAAATTTTTTCAAACTCTCTCAAGGCTTCCTTTATAGGCAGTTCCTTTTCAACCAGTTCCGTCACAAGAACAACCATTTTCTGATGGAGGGATAGTACACTAAACTCTTTTTGCATTTTTAGGCCTCCCTCCCATGATGACTTCGTACGTTTCCTTGAACGTGTCTTTGAGTTCCTGGGGGATCACCTTGGCAACAAGCTTAGTCATCCCCAAACAGTATGGGGCCAGGAAAGAATTCCTTAAGGCCTGTACGCTCACAGGAAAGACGAGCAAGGCAAACACAAGGATCCCGCAAATCAAGACCCCTTTCAGAAGTCCCAATCCCCCTCCCAGGACATGATTGATAAACTTGATCGGTCCCTTGATAATTTTAGAGATCAACCATGATATAAGCCAGCCCAAACACAAGACCGCAATAAAGATCGTGATAAAACCCAAAAAATGAGAAAGGACTTGACTCTCGATCCATTGCAAATACAACTGAGAGACGTAGGGATAGTAAACGAGTGCCAATACCAATCCTAATAATACCGCTGCGAGGCCTATGACCTGACGCATGAGGCCTTTAATGATCCCCAGGACCAGACTACCGACAATTATGATAAACAAGACAATATCCAGCCAGTTAAGAATCATAATGATCTCCTTTTCCTGAGTTCCTCCACCATCCAGTACCCTCCATTTTTAAGGGAACCAAAAGGAACCTGCGGTTTGATTCGGCCATGAAAATCAGATCCTGCGGTTGGCACTAAATCCAGAGTCTCTGCCAATCCTTTGTAATAAGTAGCCATCGAAGCATCATGGTAAGAAGTGTACACTTCTAAACCCTGTAATCCAAGGCCTTTGAGCACCTCCAGGTCTTCTTTGGTGACTCGCTCGAAGGGAGCGCCCGGATGAGCCAAAACAGGAACACCACGCGTTTGAGGTGCCAAAGCGAGAACATCTTTCAGATTGACGTTCTGTCGAGGCACAGAAGCCGGCCGCCCATCGGCAAAATAGTCTTTGTAAAACAGATAAGGAGCATACATCTTGTTGGCATCGTCGAGGTACTTCTCTAAAAGCGGATCGTTATTTTCAGCCTTTTTCAACAATACCTGCGCGATCGTGACTCCCAGAGGCGGATTAGGTGCTGATTCCTGGAGCACTTCCTCCCATTCGATGGCGAATCCGAGTTTTTGGAGCTTATTCACGCGATCCTTGGCCTCAATGCAGCGCCGGTCTGCGACCTCTTTGACAAGCTCTTTCACGATCTCTCTCTTCCAATCGACAAAGAAAAGCAGCAAATGGAATTCTCGATCAGCAAAGAGGGTTGTCAGTTCAACACCCGGAATGACTTCCAGGCCTATCTCCTCCCCAATATTCAAAGCTTCTGGGTAGGCGGCGACTGTGTCATGGTCGGTGATCGAAATCGCTCGAAGCCCCTCTTCCTTGGCCAGATGAACAATGTGCGAGGGCGAAAAATCCCCATCACTGCTTTTGCTGGAATGGATGTGTAAATCGACAGACTCTGCCATCAGAGCTCAGTTTTTTCTGTTAGCAGCCGATAAATCTCCATATATCTTTCAGAGGTCTGTTCGACGATATCCGGAGGCAAAGGCGGCGGCGGTGATTGTTTATCCCAGTCCGTGCTATCCAGATATTCACGGACGAATTGTTTGTCCAGGCTTGGTTGTGATCGACCTGGAGTGTAGCTGGCGACCGGCCAGAACCGTGATGAATCCGGCGTAAAAATTTCATCCACAAGGATGATCTCTCCGTTAAGGAGTCCAAACTCAAATTTTGTATCCGCGATGATGATCCCCTTGGAAAGGGCATGGAGTGATGCTTTCTGGTAGAGCTCGACACTGATTTTTTTGATCTTTTGAGACAGTTCCGCCCCCACTAATTTTTGCATCTCTTTGAATGAGATGTTTATGTCGTGCCCTTCTTCCGCTTTTGTTGCAGGCGTAAAAATAACCTCGTCGAGCCTGTCACACTGTTTTAATCCGGGAGGGAGCTTGACTCCGCTCGTTTTCCCTGTAGCCTTGTAGTCTCTCCATCCAGAACCTTCAAGATAGCCCCGGACAACACACTCGACTGGCAGGACTTCTGTCTTTTTCACAAGCATGGATCTTTTTTCGACCAGATCTTTAAACGTGTGCAATTCCGGAGGATAATCGCTGATATCTGCACTGATCATGTGATTAGGGCAGACGAGAGACGTGAATTCAAACCAAAATTTGGAAAGCTGGGTGAGTATTTTCCCTTTGTTAGGGATAAGAGAAGGCAATACATAGTCAAAGGCTGAAATCCTGTCTGAAGCAATGATCAGAAGGTTATCTCCGATCTCATACACATCCCTCACTTTCCCCTTTTTATACAACGGAAAATCTGGCAAAACAATTTCTGAATAGGTATTTTTCATAGTAGCCTTAGGATAAAAAAAATTTTCTCAAAAAGCAACAATCCTATTTAATCTGAATT
>JAGLRY010000199.1 GCA_023135995.1 Candidatus Aminicenantota bacterium
CTTCCCGCATGATCCCTATCTCTGCGGTAGGAGAACAGATCCAAATCGCAGTGTGTACAGAGCTCGACTGAAAAAATATTTTTGTCCGGAACGCCCAGCGCGAGGATCTGGGCTCGATTTGCTCCTCTTAGATCAAAGAGATATTTCTCTTTTTTAGAGGGATGACTGTCAAAAACTCCTCTTTGAAGGCCTTCGCTCTTGAATTTTTCTCTCACATCCTCCCCGACTTCATAGCAGGAACTAGCTATACATGGCCCCAGGGCAACAGAAAGCGACGCAAAATCACTGCCATAACGCTGTTGCATCGTCCGGAGAGTCTTTTCGATGATTCTCTTTAGTGTTCCTCTCCACCCACAATGAACAGCAGCAACAGCCCTGTTCTGCGTGTCCACGACAAGTATGGGCAGGCAATCTGCCGTCCTAATGATGAGGAGGATGCCCGGGAGATCCGTCACCAGAACGTCTCCTTCCATCTTCTCCTGGGGATATTGTGTGATGAGGCGGATGATATCCGAGTGTGTCTGCCTGAGGGAGACACGGTGAAAAACAGCTAAATCTTGTGCTGAAGCAAAATCCTCTTCTTTCCAGTATCGTGTTCCAAAACCATGAACAAGAAACGGGATCTGCTCTAACTCCTCCACCACTCGATATTTTCTAGCTGAATTATTCATAAAAGCTGCCAATACTTATCATAACAAGACAATCTCAGGATTTCACCATGTTTTCGCAATCACCGATTGGGACTCTCGGATATCATTCATCACGGATTTAGAAATCCTTACGGCGTTTTCTACGTCTTTTTCTACACAACAGACATTATGGTATAATTCTCAGAGATGACGGCGAAAAAAAGTTTTATGCCTGCATATCTCAAGACACACAGAGCAGGTTTGCTCGAGGATAAAATAGCCAAGGCACAGAGGCTGCTTGAGAGTTGCTCCGTATGCCCTCGTGACTGTAAGGTCAATCGAAAAAAGGGGGAGACGGGATTCTGTCGTGCAGGATTCCTGCCTAAGGTCTCTTCATCTTCACCTCATTTTGGTGAGGAACAACCGCTTGTCGGAATTCATGGGTCGGGAACGATATTTCTCACGCACTGCAACCTTGGTTGTCTTTTCTGTCAGAATTATTCCATCAGCCATTTGGATGAAGGCGAAGAGATCTCTATCGAACAACTGAGCCGCATGATGGTGACCATGCAGTCCCTCAGCTGTCACAACATCAACTTTGTCAGCCCGACCCATTATGTCCCGCAAATCCTTGCAGCCCTTCCATATGCGATCGCTTTGGGGTTATCGGTCCCACTCGTGTACAATACGGGGGGTTATGATTCTGTGGAGACGCTTGAACTTTTAGATGGGATTTTCGACATTTATATGCCAGACTTTAAGTACAGCACAGAGGAGGTTGCCGAAGAGTACTCTCAGGCCCGGGATTATCCCCGAGTGGCCAAACAGGCGATAAAGGAGATGTTTCGACAGGTGGGGGATCTGGTGCTGGATGACAGAGGGATCGCTCTCAGAGGATTACTCATCAGGCATCTCGTTCTTCCTTCTGGACTGGCAGGCACGCAAAATGTGATGCAATTCCTCTCACAAGACATATCCAAAAACACCTATGTCAATATCATGGCCCAATATTATCCGTGTGGGGATATCCCACCTGGCTCCCCTCTATCTAGAAGAATATCTAAGCTTGAATACCTTCAAGCCGTCGAGATCGCTAAAAAAGAAGGTATTACCCGCCTTGACTGATTTTCCCTAACCTACTCTTTTTACGCTTTACGTTTCACTTTTTACGTTTTACTTCTTAAAGATGTGTCAGAAAGTACAAATCTTCCCGAAAGGGTCAGGACGAACGCAGAGAGAAACACAATCACGGCTAAGGGGATGAATGAGACGCGAACCCCCAAAACATGAGACATTCCACCGAAGATAATGGGCCCAAAAGCAAACCCTAGATCGACGGATGCGGCAAACAGGCTCAACACCACCCCCTTTTCGTTCGTTGGGGTGCCCTCCACAGCGAGTGCAGACAGGTGGGGATAGAGGATACCGGTCCCAATGCCAGTGACCATCCCCGAGAGAGCGAGGAGCAAATTGTCTCGGGAAAAATATAAAAGGACTGCGCCCCCTGCGAGAAAACAAAATGCAGGGAACAAAAGCCTGGGATCACCCCAAAAAGTGATACGTTTACCGCCAAAGATCCTGAGGAGAACGGCTGTCAAACCGAGGAATGTGTAAAAATATCCGGCCCTCATCAAGGACCCATCATGAGCAAGCAAGGGGACAAAAGAGAGGCTGGAGCTCAATCCAACTTCAAAAATAAAGGTGAGCGAAAAAATGATGAGCATTCTTTTTTGTGCCAAATGGTGGAAAAATCCCTTTCCATGAGAATCAGGCTCATGGATCAAACGAGGCATCGGGCACTTGATAAAAAAGACGGCAACAAGGGGAATGGCCACGAGAATGGCGGCCACTAGAAAAAAATAAAAAAAGCCATACCGTTGTAAAATCACCTCAGCGATGTAGGGAACTATGAGGAGTGGCAGCAAAAACCCTGTGGATACCACTCCGATGGCATAGGTTCTGGCTTTTTCTGGAACGGCGAGAATGGTGATCAACATAGCGGCTAAAACAAAAACAGAAAATCCAATGCCATGAAGAATCCTTAGCGAAAATATCACCCAGCCGATTTTATCCACAAATACATAAAGGAAAGTCACAACAAACATCACTCCGAGACCGGCCACACACACCTTTTTTGGTTGCACACGACCCAGCATCCACGCCGCAAGTGGCCTGGAAAGAAAGGCTGCCATGGAAAAAACCCCTATAATCAATCCGATCTGTCTAGGTGATCCCCCGAGCGTTTCCAGGAAAAGAGGGAGGAGGTTAAACACCGCCATGGAAGAGAAGGCCATCAGCACCAGAAAGTGCATGGCCAGGACAACTCGGGGTAAAGTTCTCTCCTCCATGGCCGAAATTGATTTTTTCATGTGGGAGAGGAGTTATTCTGTGTGAGTGGCAGTTTTAAAACAGAAGTTGCGGTAGTACTCGATGACGTCCTGGATGAGATCTTCTTTTTTGAGTTTTAAGATCTCTGAAGGTGGCATATCTTTCATGAATCGACCTTCTGTTTCCTCCATGGGACTGTTTATGTCTTTTCTCCCCTTAATGAACAACTTGAGTTGTAGCTCGAGGGAGTTTTTGGGAAATCCGATGGTGTACAGAAAATTATCTACCCTGGATTTGGTAAAATTGATCTGGAACGTGATCGATTTTCCTTTATCTTTTCTTATTTTTGAATTTATCCTGTAATTTTCGAGCTCTTCTCCTAGGCTCTCAAAGGCCGGTTCGACCACAAATTCACAGAACTGATCGAAGTTTTTAATGCTCTCTATCTTGCTTCTTTCGATGATCCTGTAGCCTTCAAAAAAACTTGCCAGATTTTCTTTCCAATCCTTCGTCATAGTGGTCCTCAAGCTAATCTTGTGAGTGCTATTCTATCACACTTTTTCAGGACTTTCTATCTGTGACCATAACGAGCAGCGATTCCGCAACTTCACACA
>JAGLRY010000002.1 GCA_023135995.1 Candidatus Aminicenantota bacterium
CTGAGATTCTTCAGGGGAATCTCGAGTGAATTTAAATTTCCATCTTCATCTGTTCCCACATGTATCTCAGAACCTGTCATCTCTAGAATGAAGTAGCAGGGATTGAATTCCGAGGGCTTTACGGTCACAGGCGTCTCCATCTGTGGGATGATATACACGGATAGCTCCGTTTCCTCCTGGAGAGTGCAGGGAAATCGTTTTGTCAAAACTATGTAGGGAGAGTAAACAGCATTCGGTAAAAGAAGGGCATCCCTTCTGATCTTGACTTCACTCTTCTGTTCCTGCCCTGCAACCAGAATAATATTCTCGACATTGCCCTCGTTGATGACGCTTATGACTTCCTGTTCGACTCCGCTCACCGAACCCTTGAAATAATACTGGCTGGGAATAAAACTTTTATCCAGGCGAATGGTGAGTTTTTCGATCACCATGGGGATCGGTTTGGTCATTCGTCCTCTGACTGTGAGAAGATACTCCTGTTCGTTGGATTCCCAGATGTACTCCTCGTAGCCGACTTTTTCCCCCATAAAAAAAACATCAAAAACCCCTTCCTCAGAGCCCTCTTGCGCCTCCAGGGAGGGAACACAGATAGACAGGCAGAATAGTAGAACAAGGATAAAGATAAAGGGGCTCGAAAAAAACGCGCGCATACTTTTCTTAAAGAGTGATCTCCTCTACGATAACGGCCGTGCCATAGGCCAAAATCTCAGAGGCACTCTGCATGATCATCGAGGTTGTGACGCGTATCCCAATGATGGCGTTCGCTCCTAAACCTTCGGCCTCTTCGACCATACGGTCAAAGGCCTGCTCCCGAGATTCGGCCATCATCTTTGTGTAGTCCGTGATCTCTCCTCCCACAATATTCCTCAACGCTGCTGTAATGTCTCGGCCGATATGCCGGGCGCGGATGGTATTCCCTCGGACAAGGCCGAGAGTTTTTATTACGGTTTTCCCGGGGATTTCATCCGTAGTCACGAGCATCATTTGACAACCTCCTTGTACCGTTCCCTCTTTCTCACAAAAATCCTTTCTCTTCCGATGGATACGAGCAGGATCACCAATCCAGCCAGAACGGTCAGGATTCCGATCTTCAAAATCAATGGGGTGGCCGGATCCTGAATGATCCCTTCGATGGCTTTGTATCCACCAAAAAAGAGCATTATGATAGCACCGATCGACAACAATATCCACCCGATTCTTCTTTCCAAACGGTTATAAATAGAGGCCCAGTAGACCTGCCACATCTCTTTCGGGGGTTGTTTCAGTTCCATTTTTTGCATGACCTCCTCAAATTTTCCCATTTCTTCGAACTCTCTGCGGCACTCTTCACATTGCTGGATATGTTCCTCGATCATTTTTTTCTGTTCTTCACTCAAATGTTTGTCATGGTAAGAAGAAATGAGTTCTTTTATCTTTTGATGGTCCATATCAAACTCCAAAAAACATCTCTTTATTCAAAACCCAAGTATTTTCCGACGATTCCTTTCAGCCTTTTTTTGGCATAATACAGGGATGACATCACCGTCCCGATGGGTTTGTCCAAAATCTCTGCGATCTCCTGGTAGGAGAGCTGCTGGAAATAACGGAGGACGATGATCTCCTTCTGCTCATCGGGGAGCTCGTCTATCCCTTTCCAAAGCGCCTTTTTCATCTCCCTGTCTTCGTGTTCGACCTCCAAAACCCGGACATTTTCAAGGGGCACTTCATTGAGACGCCGCCGATGTTTGTAATGATCGATACAGAGATTCTTCAAGATCCGGTAGAACCATGGGAAGAAAGGTCTTTTCGTGTCGAATTTTTTTATTTTTCTGAAGGCCTTGATGAACGCTTCCTGAGAGAGGTCCAGAGCGTCCTGATGGTTATGCACAAAAGCTAGGGCCACATAATACGCCGATTGCATGTGCCGGACCACGATCTCTTGGTAAGCCTCTCTATCTCCTTTTTGAACGAGCGTGAGAATTTCCGACTCAGAAAGGGCTGCTTGATGATTCATCCTATCCTTCGTTGTCATGAAAATCGTTTCTCTCTGGAGCACAGTTTCTTCTTGCATAGTTTTGACCTTCAATACGCACTACTGTGCATCCAACAAAATTATTCATGTTTTTAAATATTTTTGTCTTTGGCGGACGACTTCATAAATAAATATGGCTGCCGCTGAGGCCACGTTGAGGGATGTGACCTCTCCCAAAAGAGGGATGGAAAGGATCTTGTCGCATTTTTGCTTCACGATCGGACGAAGGCCTTTTCCCTCAGATCCCAACACCAAACCCAACGGCACCGTGTAATCAAATTCAAACCAATAGTTGCGGCTCCCCCCTTCAGCGCCCACGAACCAGAGGCCTTTTTCTTTGAGGTTGTCCATGGATCGAGCGAGGTTTTTCACTCGAGTTATCTTGATGTGCTCAAGGGCTCCCGCGGATACAGAGGACACAACATCCGACAAGCCGGCGGATCGTCTTTCGGGCAGGATGAGTCCGTCCACGCCCGCGCCCTCAGCTGTGCGGATGATCGCACCCAAATTCTGCGGGTCCTCGACACCATCGAGCAAAAGGAGGAAAGGAACCTTGGCATCCGAAAGGATCGTTTCCATAGATGTGAAGGCCTTGGGCGAGGACAGAGCAACAACTCCCTGGTGGTGTTTGTCCATCTGATCTAAGCGCCTTTTGGGCACCCAAACGACCGGAACGCTCCTGGATCTGGCCATCTTGATGACCTCTGCAACCCTTTTCCTTTCCGTATCCTTCTGGATAAAGATCTTTGTCACACGGAGAGGCAAAGATTTTAATGCCTCAAGCAGCGGATTGATCCGGCCGATCATATCCATTTTTCCTTACGGTTGTTGCATCTTCTTCTTTAAAAATAGTCTCCAGATCACAAACCAAGCCACGATCGCCACAATGGCTATCCCCAAGACGAACCATCCACCTTTCTGAGCGATTAAAATTACAGCTATGGAAGTCCAAAGGCCGCCGCCCATGAAGGGTTCGTGAAGGAGCTGTTTGTATCCAAAGGCTGATGCTGCCTCCGTTTCCTGCTCAGGATCTACGATTCGCAAGAGGAGAAGACCAGTGGCAGTAACGCCCATGGATTTGCCCATCTCAGCGATGGCCCTTTCAAACCAGCAGTTGGGGAGCATCCGTCTAGCTAAAACTCTGACGCAGAAAATGTTCCAGATAATTCCCCCGATGATGATGATTGTGAAGGGGACAATGCCTTTGGCAATCACATCTATACGGATTGTGCTGATGGCGGCAACGACCAGAAAGTCGAGGGCTGTTCCTCCCATTCGCTGCATGAGTTTATGATCCACGGGGGAAATTCTGGCTCTGCGTGATATGACTAACTGCACAATGAGTCCCCCGATCATACAAAGAGGGAAGAGAGGAAATCCCGCGAAAAGCTTGACTTCAGTATCGCCAAAAAATTGGTTTTCGATGGCCATCAATATGACCTTGATACTGTATCCGATAAATATGGCGATTCCGATGATGGCCAGATGGAGGGCCACACTATCGATAGAGTCGGCCGAGACAGTCTGCTGCCCAGCACTGGGTCTCTTCTCGATGGGATATAATCCTGTAAGTTCTTCGGCGGTCATGTCATCTTGCTGCTTTAAGATGCTCACATATCCTTTTTTGGCCGCCCAGTTAATGAGAGCAATCCCCGTAATGATTGCTGATATGATCCCTGCCGTGGCAGAGGCGAGTGAGAAATCCGACCCTTCGTTCCAGCCGAGCTGAATGAATGTATCTCGCAGGCCACCTGCCGTGCCATGCCCACCCTCGAATCCTATGGGGAGTGCGGCGCCGAATAAATCGGGGACCTTGAAGAGAGAACCGAGTAAAATCATGACAAAACCGAGTCCGACGACCCATTGCCCCCAAGCGACGATCTGGCCATAGGCAAGCTGAGGGGCTGCCCGATCCCATATAACCGACAGAGATGGGATGGCTGCTCCCAGGAACAAGGATGCAAAGACGATATTGATGAGAAACCCGGGAAGGCTTGTCCAGCCGACTGTCCAGTTGTCTAATCTGCTTCCTGAGATTTGAATGAGGATCAACCCTATAATTCCACCAATTACTGCTGAGGGAAGATAGAGTCTCTGAATGAATTTGACTTTAATCCGGAGGAACATTCCTATGGCTAAAAGTAAACATAGGCCGCAGAATGAAGTAACGATAGTCATCCTGGCCTCTTTAACTTGATATTCCGGGGCATTCCATTCTCCTTCCTAAACGGTGTTGACCACATCTCCCTCTTGCACGGCTGAATCTCTCTCAAACCAGATTTTCAGTTTAAGGATTAATACTCGTCCAGGTGGTGGAACTCCGCATCCTCAAGCCAGGTCTGCGGACGCCTGACCATCTCGATGATATGATTTAAGATGACAGCCTGTTTTTTCTCTTCTTCTGCCATCTGGTTAACAAGGGATTTGTTCTTTTCATTCTCCATGTTCATGACCATATCTAAATAAAACTGTCGTTTTTTAAGGACAAGTTCACGGGCGTCTTCATACAATTTCACCTGGTCCATGTCACAGATGAAGGGATCTTGATCTGTCTGCATGTGTGTAAACAATTTTCGTGCCTCGCGGAACGCTTCGGGCTCTTTCATCTCTATGACGGCATTGTTCTTCATCTCCTTGAGGGTTTTTGTGTGTTTCTCATGATCCTCCGCCAGCATCAAGAGGATATTTTTCACACCCTCATGACTCTGGCATTTTTCGGCCAACGAACGGTAGCTCTCTATAGTTTTTTTCTCCATTTCAAGGGCAAATTTAAAAAAATCCATGTCTTCCTCCGTCTATCGATCGATATAGGCCAGGGTCTCAGAGACCCGCTGCGCACAGCTCTTGATGGGTGTGGGGAACACAAGCTTTGCGCCCTCCTCCACAATAGGAATGAACTTGTCCAGCTCAAGGCCTGAGGCTTTTGCCGTAAGTGCCACCCTCAGGGGATGGTAGAGATCCTTTCCCTTGCACCCTGTGTCCTCCTTGATCTCTTTGGCCATCAGGCCGAACATCTCGTTATCCAAGTTCTCGACGCGTGCAATCTTATCAGAAAAACTCCTGATCACTTCCAGAGAACAACGCTCCTTCAAGATCTCTTTGGCATCATCGTCCATGGTGGAGAGAGAGAACTCAAACAGGGAGGAAAAAAGAGCGGGGAGCTGTGAAAAGCGATCGATCTTGTCTGCAAAGGCCTCCACAACTTGTTCCAACCAAACCCAGTGGCCAGGAGACATCTTTTCGGGCAGAAGCCCCGCGTCTTTCAGGTGCGGGAAGGCGTACTCCGCTTTTGTGCGGGAGGGGAGAGTTTTGATGTACTGACGGTTGATCCAGGCCAGTTTATCATAGTCGAAGATCGCAGATGATCGGCTGACTTTTTCCAGTCGGAACAGGCCGATCAGCTCGTCTTTTGTCAGAACCTCCCGACCGTCCGGCGGTGCCCATCCCAGCAATGCCAGATAATTGAACAGGGCTGAAGGGAGAATTCCTTCTTTATCAAATTGATCGACGGCGGTGGCGCCATGGCGTTTGCTCAGCCGTGTGTTGTCTTTTCCCATGACCATAGACAGGTGAGCAAACACAGGAGGGTCAAAACCCAAAGCCCGGCAAGTCAGGATCTGGCGGGGCGTGTTCTGGATATGATCCTCACCGCGGATGACATGCGTGATGGCCATCAAAAAGTCATCCACCACTACGGCATAATTATAGGCAGGAAGACCGTTGGAGCGTACGAGGATGGGATCTCCGATCAGACTCAGGTCGAATTGAAGAGGTCCTCTCACAAGATCGTGAAAACTGATAATCCCCTCATCGGGTGTGCGCAGCCTGATCACTGCCTCCTCACCGGCAGCGACACGTTGGGTGGATTCCTCTGTAGGAATTCCACAGCACTTTCCGCTGTATACAGGAGTCTGTCCCGCATCAAGTGCCTTTTGTCGCTCTTGCTCTAGCTCTTCAGGGGAACAAAAACAGGGATAAGCCTTGTCTTCCTTCAGCAATTTCTCTGCATGTGCCCTGTAGAAGTCCAAACGCTGGGATTGACGGTAGGGGCCGAATTCTCCGCCCACATCCGGGCCCTCATCCCAATCCAGTCCCAGCCAGCGCAAATCCTCCATCAATTTCCGGTCGTATTCGGTTGTTGACCTCTCCACATCCGTGTCTTCAATCCTGAGGATGAACGTGCCATCCTGCCGGCGGGCAAAAAGCCAGTTGAACAGAGCTGTCCTGGCATTTCCCACATGGAGATACCCCGTTGGGCTGGGCGCAAAACGCACTCTTGCTCTTTTCATCACGCCTCATAGTAATATCCGGCACCGAAGGAGTCAAGGTTCAGCCTTTCATCTCGAGTGGAAACAGGGGATCAATCATGATATCCTGTTAAAGGACAGCTGGATAACAAGAGGAAATTGAAGAAAAAAGTATTTGCAGCAGCAAGAACAAGAGATCCCTCCCGAAAAACATGAAGTCGCTGTCCGGCTTGTTCTTTTGGACGTGATCGTTACCAAAGGCGGGGAATTCGTCAAGGACCTGACAAAAGATGATTTCGAGCTCTTC
>JAGLRY010000020.1 GCA_023135995.1 Candidatus Aminicenantota bacterium
ATATCCAACCTCTTTCTTGCGATGCATGCGGCCAAACGTGAGAATATTCCGATTATTGTCTTAGATCGACCTAATCCGATTAATGCAGAGATCGTCAATGGCGCGATCACGAATCCTGCTTTTTCAAGTTTTGTGGGCGTGCTCCCTCTGCCCATCCGCTATGGGATGACTGTTGGGGAGATCGCTGAACTTTTTAACAACGAGACCTATGGAGGATTCTCCCTCGGTATCGACCTTACCGTGATCCCCATGACAGGTTACAAGCGTGACATGTGGTATGACGATACGGGCGTTCCTTGGATTGTCCCGTCGCCCAACATGCCTACATTGGAGACCGCGGTGATCTACCCAGGGATGTGCCTCATGGAAGGAACCAACCTGTCGGAAGGCCGGGGGACTGACACCCCCTTTCTCACCATCGGCGCCCCCTATATCGATTCCAAAGAATGGCTTGATGCGATCCCCAAGGAGACCCTCGTGGGGGCCAGCGCGATCCCCATCGCCTTCCAACCTAAGACTATTCCAGGGGTCGTGTCTCGTCCGAAGTACAGGAATGAAAGATGCCACGGCCTTCATTTTACGGTTACAGACCGGGATAAACTCGATCCCATTGCACTAGCTGTGTCGGTATTGTGTGCGGCGCAGAAACTCTACCCCGAAGAGTTCAAAATGACAAAGTACCTGGACAAGCTCTGGGGAAATGAAGATCTGCGGGCATTGATATCCGAAGGTCAAGACTATTGTTCGATTTTGCAGACATGCGAGCAAGGTCTTGTCCGGTTCAAAAAAGTGAGAAAAAAGTATTTGCTCTACAAGTGATTTTGTGATCAACAATTATGTTGAGCTCATGCAGGTCCTAGAGAAACTGGAATGATGGGAAAAACAGCTATCCGGTGTTTATCTTTGTGTTCTTGATTTTTTTATTTCCTTGAACTGGATCTTCATTCGTATCTCAACGCTTCGACTGGATTGGAAGTGGCTGCTTTGAGTGAGTGATAAGAAATGACGAGCAGGGTAATTCCTGCGATCAACACCAGCGGAGCTGTAAAAAACCACCAGCCGATGCCGATGCGGAACGGATACTTGCCCAGCCATTTGTTCAGGTAAAAATAAAAGAGCGGCAAGGCGATCAGATTTGCCAGTATGATCAGCTTAAAAAAATCTTTTGTTAGCATGAAGATGATATTGGAGAGGGAAGCACCGAGGACCTTCCGGATGCCGATCTCCTTTGTGCGTTGAACGGTGTTAAAGAGCGATAGACCGAGGAGCCCCAAGCATGCCACAAATATCGCCAAAAGGGAAAATAGGCCAAACATCTTCAAAAATTGCCAGTCCGATCCATACTGCCGGTTGTAGTGGTCGTCCAGGAAGAAATAATCGCAGGGATTCCCCGGGTAAAACTTATCCCAGAGCTCTTTAACAGCCGCAATAATACCCATGGGATTATCTGTTTTGATTTTGACGGAGTAGTGCCCGTTATTCGAGGGCCGATAGAGAAAAACAAGGGGTTCGAAATTTTGTTTGAGCGATTCCTGATGATAATCGGCCACGACACCCACTACTGTAAAGGGATTTTTTGTCTGGTAGATAAATTTCTGGTTGATGGCGCTTTCCGGGCTCTCCCATCCCAAAAGTTTGCGTGCCGTATCGTTCAGGATGATCCCCGAGCTGTCGGTGCTGAATTCCCTGGAGAAATTTCTTCCCGCCAATAATTTGAGATCATACATTTCGATAAAATTGTCGTCCATCTGGATTTCATAGATATCGATCGTGGCATCTATAGACTCGTCAGCTTTTTGTCCCTCGTTGATCATGAACACATCATCGCCGGGGACATACATCGAGCGGGATATCTTCCCCACGCCGGAGATCTTTTCCAGCTCTTTTTTGAAGGTCTCCGTGCGTGCTTCGAATTCTTCACGACTTTTGTCGATGATAACATTGGGCCTCTGCAAGACCAGCGTCTGCTCGATGTCCATTCCCAGGTCACTGTTTATCATATGCGAGATCTGTTTGTAGACAGTCAGAGTTCCGGCGATCAGGGCCGCCGAAACCATAAACTGGAAGACGACCAGACCTTTTCTCAGGATAACGCCTCTAGATGCAGGGCCAGTGTTTCCTTTGATCGCAGAGACTGGCTGGAAAGATGACAGGATAAAAGCCGGATACAGGCCAGATAGGAATACACCGAAGACAAAAACAGCCAAAAATCCGATCCAGAATCGGATGTCCTCCAAGAGAATAAACATGGCCGGTGTTCCAGAAAACTGGCTAAACACAGACAATGCCAATTCCATGATAAGGACAGCCAATCCGGCTCCGAGAATGTTCAGGACAAATGATTCGAACAAAAATTGTCGGATCAACTGTCTGCGGCTAGCTCCCACAACTTTTCTCACGCCCACTTCTTTGGCTCTTTCCAGTGAGCGTGCTGTCGATAGATTGATATAGTTGCACCAGGCAATGATGATGATAAGAAAGGCAATGATCAGCAAAAATTTAATGGCGGTGCCGCTGCCGTTCTCTTCGGCCTCACTCACATAGGACGAGTAGAGATGGATGTCTTTGAGTGGCATCACATGGTATATTTCCCAAAAGCTTTCCGGGCGGTTCACTTCCTTCTGTTTCCTCTTGCTGAACTCCTGGACTTTGTGTTCCAGCGCTACAGGGTCTGTTCCAGATTCGACCTGAATGTATGTGTAAAAGCCCCAAATGGTCCAGGAGTTGTCGGTGTCGTCCCCATACCTCAACCGGAGTGTTTCGATCGAGGCCAGAAGATCGAATTTCAGATGAGAGTTTTTTGGGACGTCCTCCATGATGCCAACAACTTTATAATCAGCCCTGCCGTTGTATCTGAGGACTTTTCCCATGGGATCTTCATCCCCGAAGTACTTCTTCGCTGTGGACTCGGTGAGCACGACAGAATTGGGTTCGGTCAGAACCGTCTCGCGATCTCCTTGTAAAAGTTTGAAGGAGAAGATCCTGAAAAGAGAATTCGAAGTGCTAAACGTTTTTGCTTCACGGAAGTACCTGTCCTTGTAGGAGTAGATCCCCCACGAGCCGGCCCTGAGCAACCGGACATAATCCAAAACTTCGGGAAACTCCTCTGTCAAAGCCTGTCCTGCAGCCGCAGCGATATCCGCCCGGTCGCCCCCTCTGAACCTGTAGATGTTGTCCAGGTTTTTATGGAATTGATCATAACTCAGCTCAAATGCCGCGTAGTGGAGTATCAAAAGGCATGCCGCTATCCCCACGGCAAGTCCCAGGATGTTGATTACAGAGATGGTTTTTCTCTTCAATATGATGCGGATGGCGTTTTTGAGATAGTTTATCAGCATGGTTAAACTCCTCCGATTGCTCTTTTATATAAACGACAAAATCCTCTCTGTCAAAATAAATTACGGATTGTTAAGCTGATAGTTACGGAATTTGGATCATTTTGCAACTTTTATGACTGTTTTTCCGTATTACTTTATATACTGAATTTCAGTAATAAAATATGGAAAAGAGGATGAAAGATCTCACAAAAATCGAGGAGATTCTTCTGCTGGCCATATGGCGGCTGAAGGATGATGCCTACGGCGTCAAGATCCGGAAATATGTTTCGCAAATCACCGGCAAAGACTTCACCTATGGCAATCTTTACAGTGCGCTCAGCCAACTGTCCAAAAAAAAGTATGTCAAGAAGACGTTGGGTGAACCAACACCTGATAGACGCGGGCGGAGAAAGATCTACTACACCGTATCTCCAGCAGGGGTGAATGCCTTAAAAGCCGCTCGGGAGATGAATGAGAAAATGTGGGAGGGAGTCTCCGACTATGCGTTTGATTGAAATATTTTGTGCGTGATCGAAGTATCGAACAATGAAACGACGCCAATACCACCCGCCAAGAATCGCAGGATGGATCCTCAAACACACCGCCAGGTACGAAGAGACTTTCGCCTTGATCGGTGATTTCGATGAGGAATATCAAGAGGTAAACCATAAAAGTGGAGCCCTGTTTGCCTGGTTTTGGTATTGGCGACACTGCCTGAGTTCCTTACCGGTATTTGTCAAAGATTCTGTCTATTGGAGTTTCATCATGCTCGGAAATTATCTAAAAATCGCGTTTCGAAGCCTTAAAAAACACAAAGGGTACTCCTTTATCAACATCTCTGGCCTTGCCATCGGGATGGCGGTCTGTGTCCTGATCTTGTTGTGGGTCAAGAATGAGTTGAGCTATGACCGATTCCATGAAAAGGCGGATCGTATCTGCCGGGTCACTATGGATCTCGAGGTCGGCTCGACCCTTCATACGCCAGTCACTCTCACTGCCGTAGGACCGGCCCTTGTCCGCGATTTTCCCGAAGTGATTTACTCCACCCGGATGTTGCCTCCTAACAGGGTAGCCGTGAAGTATGAGGATAAGTTGATCCAGGAGACAAGGGTTGGCTATGCTGAGAATGCAATATTCGAGATCTTTACGTTCCCTTTTGTGAGTGGTGATCCCAAGACAGCACTCGAGGCTCCGTATACGGTTGTGATCACTGAGAGTATGGCCAAGAAGTATTTCGGCGATGAAGATCCTCTTGGCAAGACTCTCCGATTCAACAATGAGCAGGATTTTAGTGTCACCGGTGTTGTTCAAGATATCCCCTCTAACTCTCATTTTAGATTTAACATGCTCCGTTCGTTCCAGACCTTTATCACGGAAGGCGATGTTAGCGATGACCAGTGGTTTGATGTGCGGTTCTACACGTACCTTCTTCTGGGTGAAAATGTCGATGCAAAAACACTCGAGCGAAAACTTCCTGATTTTCTCGATAAATACGTAGGGGAAGCGATGAAGGCCTCAGGTGGCTCGATAGGGCTATCCCTTCAACCTCTCAAACGCATTCACCTCTACTCAGATTTTGAGCGTGACATGTCGGCAAACAGTGATATCACTTACGTGTATCTTTTTTCTGGAATTGCCCTCTTTGTCCTGTTGATCGCAGGGATCAACTTCATCAATCTCTCCACGGCCCGTTCGGCCACCCGAGCCCAGGAAGTAGGGATGAGAAAAACCTTGGGAGCAGTGCGGAGCCGATTGATCGGACAGTTTCTAGGGGAATCACTGATCTATAGTTTTCTATCTATGGTTTTGGCCCTGGTCCTGCTGAAACTGTCCCTTCCGTTATTCAGCACGCTCATCGGCCGAGAATTGAGTCTGAATTTCATTCAAACTCCTTGGCTTATTGGAGTGATCCTAGGAATGGCCGTAGTGGTCGGCGTTTTTGCGGGGAGCTATCCTGCTTTTTTTCTCTCCTCTTTTCAGCCCGTCCGCGTGTTGAAAGGCCTTTTAAAAGTAGGGGCCTCAAATTCCCGTTTCCGTCGGGTTCTGGTTGTCTTCCAGTTTGCCATATCCATTGCGTTGATCGTGGGCACATTGATTGTGTACAAACAGATCGTCTTTATGAAAAACACAGAGCTCGGATTTAACAAGGAACATGTTGTTGCCATCCCGAGGATGAGTGATGCTATAAGAAAATCCTACCGTTCGGTCAGAGGAGAACTCCTGGGTTTGCCTGGAGTGATCGATGTCGGTGCCTCTGACCTCGTGCCGAGTCGGGGACACCTCGTCGCCTCTTTCCTCCCTGAGGGATTCCCGGATAACCAGCGACAGACATTGGATTATATGAATGTGGATACCCATTACATCCCAACCATGGGAATGGAAATTATTGCGGGAAGAAATTTTTCAGAAGACCTTGCCACTGATCAGGACGAATCGGTCCTCATCAACGAGACAGCGGCAAAAAAACTCGGCTGGGAAGATCCTGTCGGTAAACGGTTTGTTTTTCGGCCCCCTCCCGGTCAAGAGGGAGAAACGACTTACACGACCGTCATCGGTGTTGTGAAGGATTTCCACATGCAATCTCTCCGCGAGAAGATCACCCCTCTCGTTATCTTTTATGATTACGACAACCTTTTTACTGTATCTATCCGTATAGTTCCGGATAATATCAAACACACAATGGATCTCTTGAAAAAGAAATGGGGGGAGCTCGATCCCAACAGACCTTTTAATTATTTTTTTCTGGATGATTCCTTTGACAATCAATACAGAAGTGAAGAAAGGCTGAAGAATATCACTTTTTATTTCAGCTTTCTGGCCATCTTTATCGGTTGCCTGGGGCTTTTCGGTATGGCGTCCTTTACGGCGGAACAGCGCACGAAGGAGATCGGTATCCGTAAAGTGCTGGGCGCATCCGTTCTGGGCATCATCCGTCTCTTGGCGAAAGAGTTCCTGATTCTTGTAGCAGTGGCCAACCTGATTGCCTGGCCAGTTGCCTACTGGGCCATGAATCGCTGGCTGCAGAGTTTTGCCTACCGGACCGGCATCGATCCGCTGATATTTGTGCTTTCGGCGGTGCTCGCATTGTCCATTGCGCTCTTTACTGTGAGTTATCAAGCCATCCGGGCCGCACTCTCCAATCCGGTGGACGCCCTCCGCTACGAATAGACCGGTCTTCATGGTTTTTCTGTTTCATGTGCGGTCAGTTTTTTATGATGGATCCGTTCCCTGTACGGACCGTTTGGGAAACGATCCCTACATTTTATCTCATCCCGAACGGACGTTTGGGAAACGATTCCTACATTCAAAATGTGTTTAATCCTACTGCTATCCCATTGTTCGTTTCCGTGATCACCAACAGGGGCCATCTGATGTCATTGGTCACGGTTCTGGGGATTCTTACTTTTCCATTCTTACGTTTGAATTAAAAAATTTTCTATAATATACTTCTCTGTTATTGGCTTGGGATATGCGTTGGAGATAAGATCAACAACTTTTGTTCCCAGACGACACAATCTATTGGGATAATTTTCATGAGGAATTGTCATTGTGGCTAAACAGACCTTCAACCTCAACGTCAACGGTAAGAATTACAATGTCAAGGTAGAGCCGGATGAACCCCTTCTTTGGGTCCTTCGCGATGACCTCAAGCTCACCGGCAGTAAATTCGGCTGTGGCGTGGGTGTCTGTGGTGCCTGCTCGGTCCTCATAGATGGCGTCGCGCGACGTTCCTGTTGCATACATGTGGGCAACGTTTCTCAAGGACAAAAAATCATCACCATTGAAGGTCTTGGGACGCTCGACAACCTCTCCCCTTTACAAAAAGCCTTTGTCGATCACACGGCATTCTGCTGTGGGTTCTGCACTCCTGGAATGATCATTACGGCTACAGCTCTGCTGGCTAGAACTCCAAACCCCTCCAGGGAAGAGATCATCCAAGCCATGGACCTCAACCTCTGCCGGTGTGGCTCCTACATCAATATCATCGAGGCCATTGAATCATTCGTTAAAGACCAGTGGCGAGGGAAGTCGGAATGAGCGTATCCCGCCGTCAGTTTCTCAAGGCGATGGGGGGAGTGGGGCTTTTGTACGCCTTCCGGTTCGCTCCGGCCGTAAGCCCTCAAGAAAAAAACTTTGACATGTTGCCTCTTGATATTGGTGACGCGGAGTGCGTGGCCACGATCCTCGATCTCGATTATAGGGAGTGGATTGCTTTTGGCCCGGATGGCAAGGTCAGTGTGTATACGGGCCGTACAGAGCTCGGGCAGGGCTTGAAGACAGTCATCACGGCCGTTGTCACTCAGGGGCTTGACATTCTCCAAGGCAAATTAACAGTCGTTCAGGGCGATACAGAACTCTGTCCTGACGACGGGCCGACGACTGGTAGCAGCGCAACCAAGTATGTTGGGTGGGGCTTTTGGCTTGTCTGTGCAAAGATCAGAGAGGACCTGATCACTCGTGCCTCCCGCTCCTTGGGAATATCGCCAAAGGATCTTGAGTATAGCAACGGGGGAGTGGGCCTGAAAGGCAAAAAAGGCCGGCGGAAAAGCGCGTTCGAGTTGGGAAGTGGCAAAGCTGTGTTAATGAGCATTGATCCAAATACATCTCGCACAAATGACAGGTCATATGTCGATCTTGGGATATTAAACGTCAACGCAAAAAAGATCGTCACAGGAAAGCTCAAATATGTTGGAGATCTGTCTGTTCCTGGGGTGCTTTGTGCAGGGTGGCTTGCACAACCCTACCTTCCTAATTTGACAAGGCTCAGAACAGTGGATTTGAGTGCTGCCCGGGCCGTTCCAGGCGTAAAAATGGTTGAAGTGGTCAGAGGGCGTGTCGCCGTGGTCGCTGAACGTTATAACGAGGTTCTTAAAGCACTCGATGCCGTTAAAGCGGAGTGGTCGGTTCCCGAACGCCCTGAGAATCTTCTGTTAGAGGAGGAATCCCGCGCTCGCGCCAGGCTTTATGAGGTGAAGGAACAGGAAGGAAATGTCGAGGCGGGCCTTGCATCGAGTGACCTTGTCCTGTCAGAGACTTACACCACACAATACACAACCCAAGCGCCGATGGAAACGGATACGGCTCTCGCTCGGCTGGAAGATGGCGGAACAAGAGCAACGGTATGGGTGAGTAGTCAGCACCCGTTTATGGCAAGAACGATCATATCTCGATACACACACATCCCGGATTCAAATATCCATGTGATTGGAATGCCTGTCGGGGGAGGTTTTGGCGGGAAGACGTCGAATCCAGTAACCGGTGAAGCGGCTTTACTTGCCCGAATAACCAGGATGCCGGTGAAGCTGATCTACAGCCGTAAGGATCAATTCCAACTGCGGGGAAGGTACAAAGCAGCCTGCGTTATCGACCTAACGACCGGAGTTAGTGCCAACGGGAGAATGATAGCCCGGAAGATCGATATTATTCATGACATGGGATTCGGCACCACGAACACGTACACCATACCCCACGTTTCGACCAAGCTCTATCATGCCGATTGGCCCTTCGGCCGCGCTGTGAGCCGGGGCACGAGTTTCGTGCAAACCTGTTTTGCTGTGGAAAGTCACGTCGACATGGTGGCTGCAGTCCTCGGCATCGATCCCCTCGAGTTCCGGCTCAACAATGTCCGATTTCAGGCATTCATCATGCTGCTTGATGCCTGTGCCGAAATGATCGGCTATCACAATGCCTTGCCGAGTCCAAACACAGGCATCGGCATGGCAATCGTGAATCATGGGGGGAGCCAGCTCGGCGCTGTTGCGGCTGAGGTCGAAGTTAACCGGACATCCGGCAAAGTCATCATAAAAAAAATCTGTGGCGCTTTTGATATCGGGACCGTCATCAACCGGAATACAGTTACAGTGGGTATTCGTGGAGCGATTACGTGGGGCATCGGATACGCCCTTTATGAGGAAATCAAACTCAATGGCCATAGCACAAAGACAGCGGATTTGATGGCATATCACATCCCTCGATTCTCCGACATCCCGCCGGTTGAGATCGCCTTTTTAGATAACCATCAGCCTGGGTCACCGAGAGGATGCGGAGAAATGCCTGTGATTCCTACGATCGGTGCCATCGCTAACGCCGTGTACAGAGCCATTGGTGTTCGCTTCTATTCCACACCCATCACACCTGAAAAAGTAAAAAAGGCTCTGCAAAGTGCGTGAACACGTATCAAAAAAATCTTTCACTGAAAATGGGAGCATCCCCAAAACCGTGATGAATGACATACTGAATGATCAGATTGGTGATTTCGAAAACGAACAACGAGACAGCAATGCGGCTCTATTTAATTGTAGGGACCGTTTCCCAAACGGTCCGTTCGGGGAACGGACCCTACATAAAAAGGAACCATGGCCGCTCAACCTTCAAACGGTTTTCTCCACCACACAATCTGATCACTCATTGACGCTAAGAAGCATTCATGCCATCACGGAAATAAAGATGCTTACGCTGAGAATGAATTTTTTGACCGGAAATCATATCTGTGGTATAAATCGTCTGATTTTTCTTAGGGAGTTTTTTCTGTTCTAAGATAGGAAAGGTCGACTAAAAACCGTTCAAATGAAGATTGATGCAAAAATTTTCAAGTGCTTTTGGCCTATCCTCGTGTTTGTCTTTGCGGTTTTCCTTTGGTCTCAGCAGCAGTATGCCGTCGATGATGCTCCGGGCCCTTTATGCACCGCTCACAAAGATTCAGCTGGACTTAAAAACTGTGGCCAATGTCATAACAATGACCTGGAAGTTGTTCCCAAAAAATGTCTGACCTGTCATCAGGAGATAGCCTTACGGATATCAGCCAATCGCGGGTATCACCGCGATAAAGCCGAAGATTGTGCCGTCTGTCACACGGAACATAAGGGCGATGATACGAAACTTGTGGATTGGGATGTCGAAGACTTCGACCATGAGGAAACAGGGTATCCCCTTTTGGGGAGGCATAAAACAGTCACCGATTGTCTCATATGCCATAAAAAGGAGAATTCCTTTCCCAGAAAAACCACCTTTTCCTATCTCATGGAAGACTCCCGCTGTCTTTCTTGCCACGAACCGCAGCATCCTGGACTGCAGGATAACTGTCAGGTCTGTCACGGTCGGAATAACAGGCGAGTGAAAATATGGGGGAGGAACACCAGGTGAATAAAAAACTCTGGTATCTTGTCCCTTGTTTTCTCCTGTTTGTTCTGGTTTTAGGATCGGCTGGACAGGAAAAGCAGAAGGATTTTTATCTGAGAAGTGCACTCTACTTCGACTGGTTCGGTGCGAAGTATGAGGGAAGCGACTTTTTTCACCAACTCTCCTCCCGGCTGAAGCTGGAGATGGTCAATCGTCGCGGTGAAGGATGGACCTTCCTCCTGGATACACGAGACCGATTGAGGCTGAGCGAAAAAAGAGGGAATCGGGTCATCCTGTATGATGCCCGCATCCTTTTCGATAAACAGGGAAGCCCTCTTTTTCTTTCCCTGGGACAGATGAATCTTTATGATACAGCAGGGATCGGTCAGCTTTTGGGTGGAGTTGTTGGGTATAAGATCAGCCGGGACCTACTCTTGGGAGGATATGGAGGCCTGGAATCGAGCATTTACATCAATCGTCTGGAAAATGATTATCAGAAATATGGCGTGTTCGCCCGGTATCAAGGGAACTATGGCAGGCGGCTTTCTTTGAGCTACAATCAACTCAAATATTCGGGGTCCACAGAGCGACAGTATATCTATGCGGGAACGATGTTTCCGTTTGTGAAAACTCTGACGTTCTACGGCAATCTGGAGTATGAGCTCGCTTCCAACGTGCGGAGTGAAGATCGATTATCACGCGCATTTGTGAATGTGCGTTGGGACCCCTCACGTGCCGTAGATATGACGGCATTCTACAGCTCGGGCAGAGGTCTCGACTACCACCGTTACATCCTCGAGAGGTCACAGGATCCCACCCTCAACGACACGGAACTCGAACGCTTTTACTATTCCAGCCAATACGGTTTACGTCTCAGCATTAAACCCATACGGAGTTTGCGCCTCTATGTCTCACGCATGGAGAGTGAGCAGAAGGACTTGGAAATTCGCAACAACACCTGGCGATTTGGTGGTTCTGCCGGTGATATATTGAAATCAGGAGTGACACTCTACGGGAATTATGCATGGAATCGTGGGGAGATGTCTGAATCCGATTCCTACTATGTGGCGTTGAGTAAAGATTTTGGGAGAGTCTCCTGGCATGGCAGTTTTTCAAACACGTTCAATGGAGTCCGCTATGATCACAGGAACGAAACGCCTGAAATAATCCGTTTGAATGATTACAAAACGTTTACAACGCAATTTTTTATCCCCATCACGCGTTTGTTTGCAGCGTCATTGGAGTATGAGTATTTTCTGCAGGAAGAATCGAACCAACATTTGTTTTTTGTGAGATTGATTTTAAGGAATTGAGACCGGTAAAGCGAGATGTCATGGAGTTTAGGTAAGATCGTGATGAGCAAGGAAGTAAAGATTCAGGTTCTGGAAGGCCTAAGACGAGTCCTTCCTGCTGCTGTTATTGTCGTTCTTTTTATATGGTTTTCAGGGCCAAGCACTGGATTGGGAGGAAAACAGGAGGCAGTGCAGTGGAGTGCCGAGAGTCATGACCGGACGAATTTTCCGCTTGTCGGAAAACACCGGACGGTCTCTTGCAAAGAGTGTCATCTTGACGGAGTTTTTGAAGGGACGCCCACAACATGTGAAGTCTGTCACTGGGAACGCAGGCAGGACGACCGTTATGAACTCCGGTTGGGCACTCATTGTGCAGATTGTCACGAGCCTTTCACATGGAAACACGTGGCGCCGAATAAATGGAATCATGAAACGGCGACTGGGTATCCTCTGCAAGGTATACACAGGACGCTGGATTGTGTCGAATGTCATGGGGAGAGGGATTTTATTGGGGCTTCGGTTGACTGCTTCGGGTGTCATGAGAATGATTACCGTGAGTCAGATAATCCCGATCACATTGCCGCAGGGTTTTTGACCGAGTGCCAGCTCTGCCATTTCAACAACAGCAGTTGGCGAGGCGCCCGCTTTTCTCACGATACTTATCCATTGACAGGGCAACACGCGATCGCCGATTGTTCTGATTGCCACAGCAGTGGCCAATATACTGGATTGCCCTCAGAATGTGTGTTCTGCCATCAGGTAGACTATGACAACACTCAAGACCCCAGCCATCGGGATTCTGGCTTCCCCACAGCATGCGAGTCCTGTCATGGCACAGATGCCATCATGTGGGAAGGCGCAGACTTCACCCATAGCAATTTTCCTCTGAAAGGCAAGCATCGTGTGGCTGATTGTTCCGAATGCCACAGCAACGGCCAGTATGAAGGGTTGCCCTCGGATTGTGTGTTCTGCCACAGGAACGACTACAACAACACTCGGGATCCGGACCACAGACGGCTGAACTATCCTTTCGACTGTGAAGCCTGCCACGGAACACAGGCTATAACTTGGGAGGGGGCGGAGTTCAGCCATGATTCTTTCCCTTTGAAGGGCCAACATGCTGTGATCGACTGTTCCGACTGCCATGGCGGCGGCCAGTATGAGGGATTGCCCACAGTTTGTGTCTTTTGCCACCTGGAGGATTACCTCAACGCCAAAGATCCGGATCACAAACAACTGGGTTTTCACACCGACTGTGAAGTGTGTCATGGAACAGATGCGGTAAATTGGAAGAATGTCAATATTTCCCACAATTCCTATTGGTCCTTGCAAGGCGCTCACACTAATCTTGACTGTTCAGCTTGCCATGTGAAGAGTCTAGATTTGCCCAGAGAGTGTTTTGGTTGTCATAGAGCAGACTATGATTCTGCAAAGAACCCCGATCATAAAATTGCCGGTTTTCCTACGGATTGTGAATTCTGTCACTATCCCTCCCATGTCCTCTGGTCGCAGGCAAAATTCGATCACTCCTTCCCCATAGAATCCGGAAAACATTCGCAGTGGGATTGCACAGACTGCCACATTTCAGCTAATTATCGCGATTTCTCATGTATCAATTGCCACTCCCACGATAAAACGCGAATGGACAACAAGCACAGAGAAGTTCCTGGCTACTCCTACAACAGTCAAGCCTGTTACGGCTGTCATCCCCAGGGCAGGGAGTGAATTTTGAGTCCGCTTGAGGAGCGGACTATTCAGGTTGGAGAGCTTTTTTTACTCGACTTTCGTTCCGGTCACATCCATCCCCATGGTCTCGTTGAAAAGGTGACATTTGGTGTATTTGCCGGTGTCGTCTTTTAAGAATTTAATCGAGTACGTGCCTTCATCGGGGTCTTCGATGGTGAATTCGAACTCTTTCCCCTCCACAGGCTCCATTTGTCCAGGGTTGCTTGAGACTTCTGTAATCGCCAACAGTGTTTCGTTTTCCACGTAAAAAGTCACATTCAACACTCCGAATCCTTGGCTGCTCATATCAAATGAGTAATCTCCCAAAATGGGAGCATACTTTTTTTCAAGATCCTCGTCCGTGCGGGCACTAACCGACACGACAATCCAGAATAGAATAAAAGTTAGCATGACCAAAAACTTTAAATTGGTTTTTTCTGCCGA
>JAGLRY010000200.1 GCA_023135995.1 Candidatus Aminicenantota bacterium
ATAAAAAATGTCGATACTTTGTTCAACAAAAGCAATATCTATCACTATTCTTCCCGTGAATCACCTTTACATTTCAGTTTTCAAGGTGCTTTTTATTCATAATCGACATTTTTTATGAATAATCCAGGTCACTCGAGTTAACCTATATTTTTAATGCCTGAGAGGTGAATATGCAACCCTCA
Source organism: Candidatus Aminicenantota bacterium (assembly GCA_023135995.1). Lineage (GTDB taxonomy): Bacteria > Acidobacteriota > Aminicenantia > Aminicenantales > Aminicenantaceae > WTAW01. The sequence continues at coordinate 183 of JAGLRY010000200.1, forward strand.
CCAAGCCTGGAACAATATCCACAGAGTTTCTGCTTTACCTAGATGTGACGTTATGATACAAATACGTGAAAAAAGACGATAGGCGGCGGAACTCGTTCTTGAGGAGAAAGACATGAGTGGCCTTGATCAAAGTCAAAGAGGCAGCTGGGGATCCAAGATCGCCTTTGTATTTGCTGCATCTGGCTCAGCCATAGGCCTTGGCAACATCTGGCGGTTTCCTCTTATGGTCGGCCTAAACGGCGGGGCCATTTTTGTATTCTGTTACATACTTGCTATCATCTTCATCGGATTCCCGGTTATGTTGGCAGAATTCACTCTAGGCCGACATACGGCCAAAAATCCCGTGGGGGCTTACAATGCTATAAAACCCCATTCCTTCTGGCAACTGTTTGGCTACATGGGAGCCTTGGGAGGCGCCTGCATACTTTCCTATTACGGTGTAATAGCTGGCTGGGCACTTGGCTATTTTTACAAAACTGTGACCGGTGCCTTCCGAGGAGATATCACTTTGGCGCAGTCAGACGCTCTTTTCCAGAATTTCGCCGCTAATCCTCTTGAGATGATCTTTTATTTGTTTGTGATCGTTGCGATCACGACATATGTCGTCTCAAAGGGCGTTCGGGCGGGGATCGAGAGATGGACTAAGATGCTTATGCCTGTCCTCCTCGGCCTGATCATTCTCCTTGCAATAAGGGCAGTGACCCTTCCTGGAGCAAGCACAGGGCTCTCATTCTATCTCAAGCCTGATTTTTCAAAGCTCAACACTACCGTTATTTTTTTCGCCCTGGGACAGGCATTCTTTTCATTAGGGCTGGGAGTGGGCACGATGATCACCTATGCCAGTTATCTTTCTAAAAAAGACAACCTTGTCACATCGGCTGGATGGGTATCTTTCTCAGACACTCTCATCGCATTTTTTGCTGGAATCATCATATTCCCCACTCTTTTTGCCACGCCGGGAGTCAGTCCGGAGAATTTTTCCATCGACACAGGACTCATGTTTCAGGTCTTCCCCCTCATCATTTCTAAAATTCCGGGCGGTTACTTCTTCGGAGTCCTCTTCTTTTTCCTTCTTCTTTTGGCAGCTTTGACTTCGACCGTCTCCATGCTGGAGATTCCCGTAGCCTATTTTGTGGATGAGCGCAATTGGTCACGACAGAAGGCGACGTTCATTGTTGGCGGTTTCTGTTTTTTTCTGGGAATTCCCTCGGCCCTATCCGTGGGAGGCGTCGAGACTTTTACGCGCTGGGGTTTCTTGAGTAAGATGGACCTCGTCTTCGGCAATATAGTGTTGGCTGTGGGCGCCCTTGCGATCTGCCTGTTTATCTCCTATGTTTGGAAGGTCAAAAACGCGCTGAAGGAGATAGCCTCCGGGAATGCCCGTTTCAGGCTGAAACCCCTTTGGGTCTTCAGTGTGAAGTATTTGGCACCAGTGGTTATTATCATCATACTTATCTTTATTAGAAAATTGACGGGATGAGTGACAGAAAAAAGCTATTCTTTACCAATCGCCATGTTTTGTGATAAAAAAAACGGGATAAAAATAGAACCTAACCCGGATTATTCACGAGTTGAGGTGGATTTAGTGGTTAGGTTGGGTCGGCGAAAGGCGCAAAAGTATCGACATTTTTTATGAATAGTTCAGGCTCGAAAGAGGTGATCAAATGAAGAAAATAAATTTAGT
>JAGLRY010000201.1 GCA_023135995.1 Candidatus Aminicenantota bacterium
CCCGTAGGGTAAAAAATGTCGATTGTAAAAATGAAGGCTAGAGAAATGGTATTGTCAGATTGGTTTACCGGAAGAATAAAGTAAATTATTGAAATTGTTTTAGTTGTAGTAAGTATCGACATTTTTTATGAATAGTTAGGATTAATATAATAAATCATTCCGAAAGCAAGGAGGTACAGCATGCACTTTAAGCTGCTAAGCGACAAAGACACCAAAGCCATGGACGCTTTGATCGATTCCTACGGAGGGGCCCAAGAGATTTCTCGAACGATCGAAGAAAAAAGAGACTACTCGACCAGAAAGAAAATTGCAGAGGAGAAGGGATTTGGAGAGACTCTCGCAAAAGCCGAAGAGTATGCGAAGCGCTTTGCCAAGGTGGAGGACTTCATAGCAGAGAACAATATTCAGTTCACGAAGGATGGAGTCTGCACGACACAAGTCTCAGGGTTCCAAGCCGCTCCCGTCACACTGGACTGCATGAGGAGGATTGCAGAAAACGGAGATATTCTCTTCGCCACAGAGATGATCTCAGTTGTACCCATGACAGAGCACTATGTCTACAGCGGCGACCTGCTCAGCACTCTGGCCATGGCTGAAAACATCCTCGCAGCGAGCAAGTTTTGCTCCACAAACCTCATCGGAATCCCCCTTCCTGAAGAACGGTTTGAACGTACCGAAAAAGTGACAGGCGAAAAATTCGAGCGGAGAGACTTGGGCAACGGGATGAGCCAGCTCATCATGAAAAACATGGGGACACCTTTCGGCAACCTCGGGGGTGTCGAAGTCGGAAACAATAACCATCTCGTCTACCTCGATGGGATCACACGAGCCGCACTCGAAACAGGGGGAAATTTCTTCCTCAATCCGAGTTGGTCCACCATCGTCGCAGCCTGCTATTACGCCAGAGAGATCCCAAACCTCTCTTTTAAGATCTCCATGCTTCTTTCGACACAAAATGCCATCCAACTCAGAATGCTCATGAACATCTTCAAGGAATATCTCCGTGATGATGGAACCACACCTATCTACGAGATCAACATCGGGAACGCCGCAACTGCTGAAACCTTTATCCAGTGCAGTGAAGAGATGGAGGATTCGGGTCTTCCCAATATCTACCTCGCCGCACATCTCCGGATCAATCCCGATCTCGGGATGGAAAATTTCAACTGGACAGAAAGTGCTTTTCAAGTTTTTGAGGCGGGGAGGGACTTGACCATCAAATACGAGAGTGATGGGACATCACGTCCCTACGATACCATGGAGGCTTATTTCTTTTCTGACGAGGAAAGGAACGAAAAGGCGGACCTGATCGGAGATGTGATCTACCATAAGTGTGTCCGGTGCGATCAGGATGCCAAAGAAATTATGAGACGGGGGCATAAAGCTCTATTCGCCAAGATTTCCTACAGATAGCTTCCCTGCCCTCAAAAAGGAAGAAATCATGGACTTAGGGATTCAGAATAAGGTGGCGCTGGTGGCGGCATCCAGCAGCGGCCTGGGGAAGGCTGCCGCTCTCCAACTTTCCAGAGAAGGCGCGAAGCTCGCCATCTGTGCACGAAACGAGGAAAAACTCTCAAAAACCAGAGAAAATATTGCCGCCGAAACAGGAGGTGTCGTCCAGACCTATACCGCAGATGTGACCCAACAAGTCCAGGTCAATCGGATGGTTGCAGATATCGTCTCTAATCTCGGGTCAATCGACATCCTGATCTGCAATGCCGGAGGACCCCCTCCAGGTTTTGTGGATGATTTCACACCGGATGACTACCGCAGTGCCGTAGAACTCAATCTCATGAGCACGATTTCCCTCTGCTATGAAGCCATCCCCCATATGAAAAAGAACCGATGGGGAAGGATCGTATGTGTCACCTCTGTCTCTGCAAAACAACCCATCCCAAACTTGATCCTCTCGAACACAGCGAGGGCCGGAGTCCTCGGATTCGCCAAGTCGCTGTCCGAACAAGTCGCTTCTTATGGGATCACGGTCAATTCCGTCTGCCCCGGATACACAAAAACCGAGAGAGTGGAAGGTCTTGCCCAATCCTATATCGATTCGGGGAAGGGGACGCAGGAGGATTTTTACAAGACGATCGAGGCGAGCATCCCCATGAAAAGACTTGGCACGACAGAAGAGTTTGCGCACACAGTGGCTTTTCTTGCTTCAGAGGGTGCGGGCTACATCACCGGTGTTGCCCTGCAGATCGACGGAGGCTACATCAAGAGCTTGTTTTAGACTCAATGGAAAGGAGTGAACGCATGAAAGACCTAATGGACAAATGGGAAGGCACCCCCTATCCGGAATTTCTCCGAAACCTTCCGGAGGTGGATATGCCCTTCAAAGGAATCAAAGCCTGGCTAGTACAGAGCGACAAAACGCAGGTCGTGTTCTTCGATATCGAGGCTGTGGGTGAAGTCCCCCCCCACTCCCATTGTGCACAGTGGGGGATCGTCATCACTGGCGAAATGAAGTTGACTATCGGTGAAGACACCCAGCTCTACACAAAGGGAGACTGGTATTTTATTCCCGAAGGAGTCGTGCATTCGGCAACGTTCCTCTCCCGCGTCCAAGTGATCGACGTCTTCGCTGACCCACAAAGGTACAGCACAAAAATTTGAGTGAACAGGAACATTATGAAATATGAATTTGCCAGCTTGATGAAAGACTTCGAGGGATATGCCATCGGTAAGATGCTCAGGTATCTGAGCGATCCAGAGATCATCTCCTTTGCAGGAGGATTGCCCAGCGATGAACTCTTTCCTGTGGACCTCATCCAAAAGGCCGTAGAAAAATCGATACGCGAAGACTCAGCGAGAGTTCTCCAATACTCTCCCATTCCTGGAGAGAAGGATTTGATTCAGGCCGTCATCGACTACCTCAAAACCGATAACATCTCTATCGGACCGGAAAATATTTTGATCACAACATCCGGACAACACGGGTTGGATCTCGTCGGGCGCGCTTTTCTTGACCCTCAAGATCTGATCGTCTGCGACCTGCCCACTTTTGGGGGCGCTTTGGCGGCATTTGAGCTCGAGGACGCTAAATACATCGCCAAAGACATCGAGGATGATGGATCCGATATCGCGGGTTTGGACAAGGAGATCGAAACGTCTATCAAGAGAGGACAAACACCCAAGTTCATCTATGTTGTCCCGGATTTCCAGAATCCTTCGGGGATAACGATGAGCCTTAAAAAGAGATACACACTTCTGGAGATGGCCAAAAAGTACGAAATCCCGATCGTTGAAGATAGCCCCTACAGAGAGCTTAGGTACAGGGGAGAGCAGATCCCTTCGATATACTCTTTGGACAACAACAACGGGAATGTCATCGGACTTTACACTTTTTCCAAGATCCTCTGTCCGGGAATCCGCGTCGGTTTCAACATCGGGCCCCCTGATGTGATCAAGAAATTTGCGTTCATCAAAGGAGCCAACATCCTCAACACCCCCAAACTCAACCAGGATATCTGCAGAACCTTCTTGACTGAACACAACCTGAAAGCCCACTTCCAGAAAGCCACTACGTACTACGATGCAAAGCTGCATTTTTTCTTGGATGCGATGGAGGAGAATTTTCCAGCCGATATGGGAGTCAAATGGACGAAGCCGGAAGGAGGGCTTTTCCTTTGGATCACCACTCCTGAGGAGATCAACACCCTTGACCTCTTTTACATGGCCATCGAGGAAAAAATTGCTTTTGTTCCGGGTGAAGTCTGTTATCCGGAAGGCTTCAGAAGATACAACACCATGAGGATCAACTTCTCATACCCTACAAAAGAGCAGATCCTCGAAGGAGTCAAGAGGCTGAAGACTGTCATTCAAAAATACAAGTCTCAAAAGCTCAAAACATAACACCCTTCTATCCTCAAGCCAGAGACAGAAGCATCCCCCTCAGGAAGATGTACCATGCCCGTCCAGCCCTTCTCACGGTTTTTGGATGCTTACTTTAGAGATACATATATTGAATTTTAGCCGTTAATACTTTAGAATTTGAGACAATGAGAAAAATCAAGATCCAAGGAGACCCCAAACTCCAGCTCAGAGGAAAAGTCAAGATCGGCGGGGCAAAAAACGCTGTGTTGCCCGCGATCGCCGCATCTCTCCTCACAAAAGAAAAAATCAAGCTGAGAAATGTTCCTCTCGTCACCGATGTCTTTACGATCCTGACCCTTACCCAAGAACTCGGCGCCGAGTACAATCTCAAAAAGAACTCCGTAACGATCCAGGCCAAGAATATTCGCTCTGAAGAAGCATCCTATAAGCTGGTAAGAGCCATGAGAGCATCGATCCTTGTGTTGGGACCACTGCTTGCCCGACAAGGCAAAGCTGTGGTTGCTTTACCAGGAGGCTGTGCGATCGGGTCACGGCCTATAGACCTCCACATCCACGGGCTCGAAAAGCTGGGGGCTTCCATCAATCTGGAACATGGCTACATCAAAGCCGAAGCCAAATGCCTCCAGGGAACAGAGATAGAATTCGAAAAAAAGAGTGTCGGAGCGACAGAAAACCTCCTCATGGCCGCGTCTCTGTCACAGGGTGAAACGGTGTTGAAAAATTGCTCTCTTGAACCCGAAGTCTCTTGCCTCTGTAAACTCCTGGTCAAAATGGGAGCAAAGATCGAGGGGATCGGCGGAGAAACGATCCACATCAAGGGCGTCAAAGAACTCGGCGGCGCCACTCATGCGATCATCCCCGACCGGATCGAGGCGGGGACATTCCTCGTGGCCGCTGCCTTAACACAGGGAGACGTGATCCTCACACACACACAACCCGACCATCTGTCCAACTTCATCGAACGATTACGGTTTTCCGGTGCTAAAATTGACAAACTAAACAACTATACGCTCCGTGTGATTGGCAGTTATGATATCAGACCTCAAGACATCACGACGTTCTCCTATCCCGGTTTTCCGACGGACCTACAAGCTCCTTTTACAGTGCTGATGACACAGGCAAACGGAACGTCCATCATAACAGAGACCATATTCGATCGAAGATTTTCCCATGTGAATGAACTTTTGCGCCTAGGTGCCAACATTGAAGTTATTGTAGATAAGGCCATCGTCAAGGGCCAAACTCATCTTTCAGGCGCTGAAACAATTGCCACAGACTTGAGAGCTGCCGCGTCGCTCGTTCTTGCAGGATTGATCGCCAAAGGGGAAACCATCATCAATGAGGCAGAGCACCTGGATAGAGGTTACGAGAGGATCGAGGAAAAACTGAGATCTCTTGGTGCAAATATCCAAACATTAGAAGAGTAACCCATTTTTCAGATAGCACCTGGATAATTCAGGTGGAAGATGGATTAT
>JAGLRY010000202.1 GCA_023135995.1 Candidatus Aminicenantota bacterium
GCCCACTCGCGGTAGTTCACTACAGCTTCATGGGTCACTGCCTCGCCTTTGCAGCAATCTTGACTCGTGAATAATCCAGGTCATCCGGGTCATTTCTATCATAAGGATGATTTGAGGTCAATTTTTGACTCTCTTTATTGATTGATATATGCTACATGTCCATATGGAGAATCTTCTCCTTTTGAGTATGGAATAGGGAGGTGGAGGAATGGCAAAAAGACCCTTTGTTTTAATCTCTGTATTCATTTTGATTTTTGTGCTTGTGGGTTCGGTTTTTCCGGAGGATCAAATGAATAATCTCAGAGTTAATTCCCAGAGGCTGGAACAACGCATCACTGCGTTAGCCGAGTTCGGAAAGAATGCACATGGAGGACTCGACCGCGTGGCTTTCAGTGATGCAGATATCCGAGGACGCAAGTATCTGATCTCTCTCATGAAAGATGCTGGCCTGGATGTCCGTGTTGATGAAGCGGGCAACATCATCGGGCATAGGGAAGGCCAAGAACCGGATCTTCCCCCCATCATGTTCGGCTCCCATTCTGACACTGTGCCAGACGGAGGAAAATATGACGGAGCTCTGGGAGTTTTGGGAGCCATCGAGTGTGCTCAAGTTCTCAATGAGCAAAACATACAAACAAAGCACCCATTGGAAGTGGTAGTCTTTACGGATGAAGAGGGTGGCCTGGTGGGAAGCCGTGCGATGACTGGAACCCTAACGCTGGATGCTCTTGAGGTCATCAGTCACAGCATGAAAACAATCCGTCAAGGAATTATCGATCTTGGAGGCAACCCGGAAAAACTGGACAGAGTGGCTCGAAAAGATGGGGATATCAAGGCTTTCCTCGAGATCCATATCGAACAGGGAAAAATCCTCGAGACCAAAAACATTGATATCGGAGTCGTGGAGGGGATTGTGGGCATCAGCTGGTGGAATATCACTATCGAAGGCTTCTCAAATCATGCAGGTACAACTCCGATGGATATGCGACAGGATGCCCTGTTGGCCGCATCCCACCTGATCATTGCTGTGAATCGTGTGGTCACAAGTGTTTCCGGCCGTCAGGTTGGCACTGTGGGGCGAATAAAGGCTGAGCCCGGTGCACCGAATGTCATTCCTGGAAAGGTGGTCATGAGCCTGGAACTCCGCGACCTCTCTGGAGAAAAAATCCAATCTCTTTATGAGAAGATTGAAAAAGAAGCTCAAACCATTGCACAACAAACTGACACTCAAATCTCCTTCTCTTCCATCGATGCCATGGCCATCCCTGCACCTACAGATCCCCGGATTCGCAAGTATATCGATGAATCGGCAAAGGAACTCGACCTGTCCACCCTGTATATGCCCAGTGGAGCTGGCCACGACGCCCAGGATATGGCCAAGATCGCACCGACAGGAATGATATTTATTCCCAGTGTCGGTGGAATCAGTCATTCACCGAAAGAGTATTCCCGGCCCGAAGATGTCGTGAACGGCGTGAATGTGCTTTTGCACACGATCCTCAAGATCGATCAGGAGACTCTGGATTAGACATCTGGTCTTGTCACGAGTCACTGTCTTTGCATATCTGCATCCCGTTTTGCCTTGAATTCAGTACCCTCTCTCCAGTTGGGAAAGGTGGATTCCATGCTCAGTTTGTAGCCAACTTTGAACAATAGTCGCAGGTCATCGATGGCTCCGGAAAGGTCCCACTTGGGATTGAATTCATCTGAGGGTTTATGGTAGTTTTCGGCCGTGTACTTATCCTTGAGAGCACGCGTCCATTCCTCCCCATGAACCACATGATCATTTCCAGTTCCGGTGTATAGTGCTGGAATTCCCTGTTTGGCAAAGCTGAAATGGTCGGAGCGGTAAAAGGATCCTCTTTCTGGCGTTGGATTTGGTTTGACGATCCGTCCCTGTTCGGCAGCCACTTCTTTGACGTAGTCATCGAGCTCGGATTTTCCATAACCGACTATCGTGATGTCCTTCATTTTGCCATAGATGTTGAGCGCGTCCATGTTAATGGCTGCTACGGTTTTAAAAGTGGGATAGATGGGATGAGTGGCATAATAGAGAGATCCTAACAATCCCTGCTCCTCAGCGGTCACAGCGAGAAGAGCTATGGAGCGCTTGGGAGGGGATCCGAGATTTTTAAAGGCCCTGGCCAGCTCTATCAATCCTGCCGTGCCCGTGGCGTTGTCGAGGGCGCCGTTAAAGATCTGATCACCCTCCAGACTTGGATCGATGCCAAAATGATCCCAGTGCGCCATGTAAAAGATGTACTCATCCGCTCGATCAGAGCCGGGAACAACAGCGATGACATTCCGAGATACGGATTCTTTGATGCTGTTTTTCAACATGAGCGAAGCCTTAAGATCGAGAGAGACGGCTTCGAAATCTGGCTGAATAGCTTTGGCTTTCAACTCTTCGAAATTCTGTCCGGCCTGCTGAAAGACTTTTTGAGTGACATCCAACGTCAACCATCCCTCGACCGCACAGCGGGACATATTTTGATCTTCGCTAGGGAGGATGAACTGTGGCCCCGTCCAGCCGTTTTTAACAACGCCCCATCCATACGCAGCGGGTTCTGTCTCATGGATGATGAAAGCTCCCGCTGCTCCCTGACGGGCGGCCTCTTCGTATTTGTAAGTCCAGCGGCCGTAATAGGTCATGGCCTTCCCTGTAAAAAGGTCCGGATTTTTTGTCGCGAATCCGGGATCATTCACAAGCATTACTACAGTTTTTCCGGTGACGTCGATCCCATCATAATCATTCCAGTTATACTCCAGCGCTACGATGCCGTAACCGACAAAGACCATCTCCGAATTGTCTAATGAGACCTCATCAACAGTCCTCAGGGTCACAGAGGTGAATTCATCGCCGAAGGAAAACTCGTTTGTTTCCTTATTCCCCTTTATCGCAAGACTTCCTTCTGGCACTGAATTGATCTCCACCATAGGCACGTCCTGGAAAAAGCTGTCTCCGTTTCCAGGGATGAGTCCGAGTTTTAAAAATTCATCTTTCATAAAGTTGATGGTCAATTCTTCACCTCTTGAGGCTGGCGCCCGGCCTTCGAATTCATCCGAAGAGAGGATCTGTGTGTTTTTGGCCAAAGATTCTGCGGAGATGGAATTCAGAGCCTCCTCGAGATTTTGGGTTGTCTTTGTGCACATGGTAACTGAGAAAATCAGGCAAAGAACTAAACCGAGTTGTAAATATTTTTTAAGCATTTATTATCCTCCTTAAATACGTATTCTTGAATGCTTTCAAAATGGAGTGGGAGAACCACTGGAAAACATAACGTTCCCAGAATTTATATCACAGTCCTTGTTTGACCGCAATTTTTAGCTGTGGCATAACCCAAAATAACCAACCAAATTTCATGGGCCACTGCTTCACAGCTATGGCACCCAACCCCATCTACCACACGGCTCGTTTATAATCCAGATTTTATAGTGTAGTGCCAACCTTATTGAACATCCTTCGTCTTACATAATGATGGTCAAATTATCCTCGAAGGCACAGTTGTGCCTCTCACTCACAACACATGTTACTGGGGATTTTACACTGATTAATAGGTGTCTGATTGATTTATCGATTGATCCGTTCATTGTTTGTCAGTCACCAGATTGAATAAGGTGCCTCACATAGTATTGACTTTTAGCCTGAATTATTCATAAAAAATGTCGATACTTTGTTCAATAAAAGCAATGTTAAATACTTACATTATTCTTCCGGTAAATCACCTTGACATTTCCGTCTTCAATGTGTTTTATATTCGTAATCGACATTTTTTACCTTTTTGGCGAGCCGATCTCACTACAAAGTC
>JAGLRY010000203.1 GCA_023135995.1 Candidatus Aminicenantota bacterium
ATTCTTCTCGAAGAGATCCAGAAGGAACGTCTGTATGATCAATTGTGGCAAGCGTTCGCCATTTTGCTGCCCGTTAGGTCGGTGGGTGTCATGGGGGACCGCCGGACTTACCAGAGAGTGGTTGTCATCCGTCTTGTGCAGAGCGTAGATGGGATGACGGCGGACTGGTTTCCCGCAGGATCACGCCTTCTCTCGCGTATTTCTAACCGGATTGTCAATGAGATCGATGGGATCAACCGGGTTCTCTATGACATCACATCGAAGCCTCCTGGCACGATCGAGTGGGAATAATAATGGAAGCGACGTTCATTCACCTGCACATCCACTCCGAATACAGCATCCTCGATGGGGCGCTGAAAACGGAAGATCTGGTGGAAGCGGCCTATAACAACAAGATGCCTGCGGTTGCACTCACGGATCATGGGAATATTTTTGGGGCTGTCAATTTCTTCAGGCAGGCCAACGCCAGACAGATCAAGCCCATATTGGGATGTGAGATTTATATGGCCCCCCGCAGCCGGTTCGAGAAAAAGGCTGAAAAAGCGGGCCCCATCCACCACCATTTACTTCTCCTTGTCAAGGATGAGAAGGGATACCGAAACCTCTGTGAGCTCGTCACCAAAGCTTATCTTGAGGGATTCTATTACAGGCCTCGTATCGATAAAGAGCTTTTGGCAAGGCACAGCGAAGGACTCATCGGCCTCTCCGGATGTCTGAAGGGAGAGGTGAGCTCTTATCTAACAATGGGCCTTGAGGACAAGGCTGAAGAGGCCGCCCTCGAGTATTCCGCCCTCTTTGCGGAGGGAGATTTTTACATCGAGATCCAAGATCATGGCCTCCCCCCTCAGAGAGAAACGAATCCCCAGCTCATCCAACTGGCCAACAAACTGAATCTCCCGTTGATCGCCACCAACGATGTCCATTACGCAAGACGCGAAGATGCAGAGAGCCACGACATCCTCCTCTGTATCCAGACCAACAAGAAAGTGACAGACTTGGAGCGGATACGTTTCGGGTCCGACGAATTCTACTTTAAGTCGAGCGAAGAAATGATGGAGCTGTTCAAGGATGTCCCAGAGGCGATCCACAACACGACAAAGATCGCTGCTCGGTGCAATTTTGATTTTTCGTCCAAAGGATATTTCCTCCCTCAATTCAAACCTCCTGAGGGAACCTCATTGAGCGAGTATTTTGAATCGGTCGCCAGAGAAGGATTCCAGGCTCAGATGGATAGGATCCACTACAGGATCGAAAACGAGGAGCTTCCGAGCCTTAAAGAGTATGAAACCCGTCTCGAAAAGGAGATCAGGCTGGTCCGGGAGATGGGATTTGAAGGGTACTTTCTCATCGTCTGGGACCTCATCCGGGAAGCGAAAGCGAAAAACATTCCCGTAGGTCCAGGTCGAGGGTCAGCCGCCGGGAGTCTCTTGGCCTTCAGTTTGGGCATTACGGATATCGATCCACTGGAATATGATCTTCTTTTTGAGAGGTTTTTGAATCCGGAGAGGATCAGTCTCCCGGATATCGATATCGATTTTTGCGGGAGACGGCGGGATGAAGTCATCTCCTATGTGACGAACAAGTACGGGCGGGACAGCGTTTGTCAGATCATTACCTTTGGGACCATGGCGGCACGGCAGGTGGTCAGAGATGTGGGGCGGGCCCTTGAAGTGCCTCTTCCCGAGGTCGACCGGATCGCTAAGATGATCCCTCCTTTTGGCCCGGATGCCACGATCGAGGGGGCTTTGAAAAATATCCCCCAGCTGAGGGAATTGAGAGACCAGAAGCCCAAGATCGCGAACCTTCTTGCCGTCGCTCAGAGGCTGGAGGGGCAGGTCAGGCATCCGTCGATCCATGCCGCCGGAATCGTCATCGCGCCGAGGCCGCTTGTCGAGTTTATGCCCCTTTATCAATCGGTCAAAGGTGAGATAACCACACAGTTCCCAATGCAAGACATCGAGGCCATCGGGCTCCTCAAGATGGATTTATTGGGATTGCGGAACCTGACCGTTATCCAGGATACGGTGGAACTGGTGGCGGAGGATTTGGGAGAACAGCTTGATGTCAAAGATATCCCCCTGGACGATGAAAAGACCTTTCACCTGTTCCAGGCCGGGAATACCGACGGAGTTTTCCAGTTTGAGAGTCAGGGAATGAAGGATCTGCTCAGGAATTTCAAGCCGGAGAGCTACCGCGATCTTATCGCCTTGAATGCCCTGTACAGACCGGGTCCGCTTAAAAGCGGCATGACCGATGAGTTTATAAAATGCAAGAATCATCCCGAGCGGATCAAATATGAGTTCCCGGAATTAAAGCCCATCCTCGAGGAAACCCAAGGACTGATTGTCTATCAGGAACAGGTCATGCGGATCGCCACGGAGGTTGCAGGTTTTTCGATGGCTGAGGCCGACATTCTACGTAAAGCCATGGGAAAGAAGAAGACCGCTGTGATGAAGGCCCAAAAACAACGCTTTGTCGGGGGGGCAAAGGAAAAAGGGATCAGCCATGCAAAGGCCGTCAAGATATTCGAGCAGATCAAATACTTTGCCGGATACGGATTCAACAAATCACACAGCGCGGCCTATGCGTGCCTGGCGTATCGCACCGCCTACTTGAAATCGCATTATCCGGTCTATTTTCTGGCCGCTCTTTTGACTTCCGAGGCAGAGAGAGGGGTGACTGCACAGGTCGTTAAATATATCAACGAATGCAAGGAGATGGGGATCAAGGTTCTCCCCCCAGACATCAACAAGAGCGGCGTAAATTTTACCGTTGAAGGGGAGGGGATACGTTTTGGGCTTGCCGCCATCAAAAACGTGGGAGAAGGGGCCATTCGGGACTTGATCAGGATTAGAGATCAAAACGGGGAGTTTCCTTCGCCTTTTGACATCTTCCGCGGTGACAGTCCCAAATTTGTCAACAGGAAAGTTCTCGAGAGTCTGATCAAAGCAGGGGCATTCGATTCTTTAGGCTGGAAAAGATCCCAGCTTTTCCATCTCATTGATAAGATGATCGAGTATAGCCATGAGTTCCAGAAAGCCAGGGCCTCCAAGCAGAGCCTTCTTTTCGGTGCGGGGCAGATTGAACCGCCACCCATCCCACCAGAGATCCGAGAGATGGGCGAATGGAATGAATCCCTTTTCCTCTCCTATGAAAAGGACGCTCTCGGATTCTACATCACGGGGCATCCTCTGGCTCAATACAGCAAGAGCCTGAGTCGGCTCGTGTCTTGCCCCATCAGTAAGTTCGATGAGGAAAAGGCTTTCAACACAGAAGTGTCTGTCGCTGGGGTCATCACGTCTTTGAAATCAATAAAAACCAGGAGAGACGAAAGGATGGCCACCTTTATCCTGGAAGATCTGAGCGGCCGCATCGAGGTTGTGGTTTTCCCTGACTGCTACACCAAGTATTTTGATCGTTTGAGCGAGGATCAGCTCGTGTGGGTGAAGGGAAAGTTTCTTGGCGAGGGGGAAAACCGAAGGATCCATCTTCTCCAAATCATGTCTCTCTCTGATGCCCTTGAAAAACAGGCCAAGAGGATGTATCTGCGGATCTTCCTACCGGGGATCGAGGAATCGATTTTCGAGGAATTAAAGTCCATCCTGGAAAAACACCGTGGCCATTGTCCTGTTTTTTTTGAACTGGAAACGCCTCATTCTTACCGCATGGTCGTCCAGTCTGTGGACATCGATGGGGTGTCCCCTTCGGATGAGCTCAGCAGGACTATCGAAGAATTGCTCGGCGAACAATCCGTCTACATAGAATACTGATCCGTGTATTTCGTCTGATTTGTTTTTTCTGTCAGGCCTGCGGGGCATCAAGCAATTTTTTGCTTTCTTCGGGCGTGTCTTTTTGCTATTTTATACACGTGCAAAACCTGAGAGTTAAACAATTTTCGAGGCCAAACTCCGATGCCGTATAAGATTCTTGTTGCACACAGCAGCCCTTCTGTCCTAAAAGCCATTCTGCTGGCATTTCCTGAGCCTGAGTTTGAGATCTATCCCTTCAAGAACGGCGTTGAGGTCATGCAAGAACTCAACCAGATCGCTCCGGATGCCATTCTTCTCAGCCTGTCCCTCCATCAGGAAAATGGTTTTGAGATCGGCCGGTATTTGAAGGAACAGGAAAAATTTAAGCAGATCCCGCTTATCCTGTTTTATGGAGCGTTCGAGGCAGTTCATGAGGAGAATACAGCGGGATTTGTCTATGACGAGCTGGTTCAGGAGCCTTTCGATTCGGAAAAACTCGTCAAGACTACCCTTGAGCTCATAGAGAGGAGGACGGGCCCACAGACATTACCCGAAGAGCCGGATTTAGATGGCGATCCTCTTGATGGAGTACGGATCGAGCTGGATAATGAGGTCAAGGAATTTGTCCGGAAAGAGATCTACGATGCCGAAAGGGAATTAGAGAAGAGAATTCGTGTCCGTGTCCTTGCTGAGCTGAAGAATTTTCTAAGCAAGAGATAATAGACAGAGGATATATATCCGTAGAGGAGAAAGAGGATGCTTTTAGCCATTGATATAGGGAATACTAACATCGAAGTGGGTCTCTTCCGGGGTAAAGAGTTGTACAAACACTGGAAGATCAAATCTGAGAGGGGAAAGACCTGTGATGAATACAAGATCACTCTTCTGAGTCTTTTTTCCCATTCCGGGATTGAAGTTTCAGCGGTCAAGTCTGTCATTCTTTCCAGTGTTGTTCCCCCACTGACTCCTGTCTTCAAGGATTTAAGCCGGGCGGTGTTTCATTCCAATCCTTTAGTTGTGGGGCCGGGCTTAAAGACCGGCATGCCGATCCTGTACGAAAATCCCCAGGATGTGGGTGCGGACAGGATCGCCGCTTCGATCGCTGCCCATGAGAGATACGGAGGCCCGACGATTGTCGTGGATTTTGGAACGGCGACGACGTTCGATGCCGTTTCTGCCAAGGGAGAATATTTAGGTGGAGCCATTGCTCCCGGCATCCAGATCGCTGCAGAAGCTCTTTCCCTGAAAACAGCAAAGCTGCCAAGGATCGAGATCGCGAAATCCAAGAGAGCCATCGGACGGACCACTGTGGAAAGCATGCAATCGGGATTGTACTTTGGTTACATCGGCCTTGTTGCAAACATTATTAAAGCCATCAAAGAGGAGCTCGATGGAGATGGTGCCGTTGTGGCGACAGGGGGGCTTTCTACCCTCATTTGCAGTGAGATCGAGGGAATATCCCATCAGGCCCCCTTTCTTGTCTTAGAAGGACTCAAGATCATCCACGAGAGGAATGTCGACTGATCGAGGCTGTCTGGCAGCAGAGTTAAATAATCCATGGTGAAAAAGGATCGGATGGATAGACGCAGCGGGTACTACCAGACGATAGGGAAGTTTTTTATCGATTTGCGCGGGGCTCCGCTTTTTTTGTCCTCCAAGGAGCTTTCCATCATCAGCCAATGGGAGGAGAGGGGTATTCCGCTACGGATTGTCCTGGAGGGGATAAAGGAGAGTTTTGAGCGGCCCGGATACAGACCGGGGAAGCGTCGCAAACCATACACGCTCGAGCATTGCCACTCTTTTGTTTTGCGGGCTTTCGAGCAGTACGAAGAAAGGCGGGTTGGACAAAATAAAGTGGAGGCCTTTGGGGGAGAAAAAGGGAGGGAAACAAAGATCCTTGTTGAAGTCGAGAGATTTCTTGAAGATATTCCGGAGGAACTTCACACCCTGAGACCTATCTATTTAAGACTCCATACTCAGCTGTCTGGAGGGAAGGCCACCGAAGAAGACCTTGATAAGGCCGAAGAGACCATTGAACGACTGATAGAGGAGAGCCTCTCCATGGCGCAGGTCAAAACGATCACCGCAGAGATCCTTGCCGAATTTGGGATGAATAACGGTCCAAAGTTCGATCAGATCTTCAGGATCAAGGTGTTGAAGGCCAAGCGGGAAAGGCACAAGATCCCTCATGTCTCTCCTTTCTACTACTGAGGACTCTAACTTTTATGCGCAAGCAAGTCTTCTCCCTTCTCGCAAAGAACAAACAGGGGATGACGCTCCCAAAGATCGTACGCGCCCTTCACCTTAAACCTGATGCAAAGACGCTCCTGGAAAAGAGTCTGAAAGAGCTCGAGAATCATGGCGCCATCCTCAGGGCAAAAAACAGGTATTTCGTTCGTCAGCGCTCGAGCCTCGTCCGGGCAAGGCTCATATCTGTCCATCCAGGCTACGGGTTTGCCAGGCCCGAGGATGACTTGCTCGAGGATATCTTTATCCCCGCCCGTCATGCTGGTGGGGCGATCCGAGGCGATCTTGTGGAGGTCTTTTATAAGGAAAAGGGGCGCAAAGGGAAAAATGAAGGGCGTGTTATCAGGATCCTGGAGAGAGGACAGGAGGCGATGATGGCCACTGTTAAAGAACAGAATGAGAAGCTCTTTATCGTTCCCTACGATTCTCCTTCTCCGGAGGAGTACCCCCTGACCGGGGCAGAGAGCCAGGCTCTTCAGGATGGCCAGATCGTGAAGGTTGACAGGACTACTCTTGCCATCAAAGACATTCTCGGTTTCCCCGATGACGAAGGCGTCGACACCCAGGTTGTCATCGAAAGGTTTGGGCTGGCCTCTGATTTTTCAGAGAGAGCTCTGGCCCAGACACGACAGATGCCTGTGGATATCGGTCCGGGGGATGTTGAGGGCAGGACAGATTACAGGGATTGGGCAACCGTTACGATAGATGGTCCCGATGCGCAAGACTTTGATGATGCGGTGAGCATCATGGCTACAGACGAAGGGAATTATCTGCTGGGCGTTCACATCGCGGATGTTTCCCACTACATCCAGGAGGGAACTCCCCTGGATGAGGAAGCATTCCGTAGAGGCACAAGCGTTTATTTCCCGGACCGAACGCTTCCCATGCTTCCGGAAAAGATCTCAAATCATATCTGCAGCCTCAGGCCTAAAGAAGACAAACTCACTGTCTCTGCTTTGCTCGAGATCGATCGTGGAGGCACTGTTTTGCGGTCTTCCTTTCATCCGTCACTCATTCGAACACAGGAGCGGATGACTTATGATTCAGTCTACGGGATTCTTGAGGGAGATAGCAGCGAAAAACGCAGATTCGCTGACCTTGTCCCGGATCTGCATCTCATGCGCGATCTGGCACACGCACTGAGGAAAAAAAGGCGAAAGGCCGGGAGTCTGGATTTTGACCTTTTGGAGCCCGAGTTGGTGTATGAGGAGGGAAAGCTCCGCTCTGTCGTCCCTATCGAGAGGAACGATGCCCACCGCCTGATCGAAGAGTTTATGGTCGCGGCGAATGAAGCCGCAGCGTCTTTTCTCCTCGAGAAAGAGGTCCCGTTGATCCTTCGCGTCCACCCTCCTCCTGCTGCAGATGATCTGAGAAGACTGAAGGAGATATTATCTCATTTTGGCATTCTCCTTCCCGACTCCAGGAATTTAAGAGCCAAGGATCTGCAGTCCGCTCTGGATCAAGCTGAGGAAACACCCGAAAAACACTTCGTGGCCTCACAAGTGCTCAGGAGTCTCAGGTGGGCGATCTATTCAGACGAGAACCAAGGCCATTTCGGGCTTGCGAAAAAAGAGTACACCCATTTTACTTCACCGATACGCCGGTATCCTGATCTGGTCGTACATCGGATCTTGAAGAGGATTCTCTTGGGGGAGAGGGTCAAATATTCATCCCTGGATTCTGTAGCTCTGCACTGTTCTGAGCAGGAGCGAAAAGCCGACAAGGCAGAAAGGGAGCTGGTGGAATGGCGCATCTACCGCTACATGAAGACTAAGCTCGGGGATGAGTTTGATGGGATTATCATTGATATTTCGCGTGCGGGTCTGGTCGTGGAGTTGAAGGATTTTTTTGTAAGCGGGCTGGTCCCTTTTGCCGACCTCCCCGGACACTATTTTTATAAACGTTTGGAGAGGACCTTGGTGGGAAGTCGCACGGGTCATACATTCACATTGGGAAAAAGGATCCAAGTTATTCTTGCCTCTGTGGACCCTTTTTACAGGAGAATTATCCTGTCTCTTCCATAAATCTTAACCTGGACTATTCATAAAAAATGTCGATACTTATTATAACTTATATGATATTTGTATAGTACTTTGATTTTTCTGATTATTTCAATGATCATTATGTTCTCTATGTTGATTCTATATATAATCGACATTTTTTACCCTATGGGCGCCGACCCAACCTACCCGCTGATCTCACTGCATCTACTTCGTTGCAAAGGATTTGCGGGGGACAACCACAACTGCATCCTTTGCGCCTTGCCTCCATTAATGTTAGGGTGGGGTGGGTTGGCCTCAACTCGTGAATAATCCAGGCTAAACGTATTTGAATGGAAAAAAGGAGAAAAAAGGAAGATTAGATGAATGGATCTGATTTTGACGCACTGGTGGATTCTTGGCCCTCTCCAACGCAGAGCGTGATCAAGAGATTTTTGGTCATCAAGGGCCAAGAAATCTCTGCGTCCGTATATCTTTATGAAGAGGCCAAAGGAGAGGGTCTCCAAGGTCAACATTTTGTCCACATTCATGCCGCCCAGCCGCTATCTTTGGCTTGGAAAGATTCCTTTGAGATTTTGGATCGGAAGACCGGGGCAGCTCTTTTTAAGGGAAGAGTTCTCTATCCTTTCAAGCGAGAGATCAAACAGAAGGACATCAAGAAAAGGTTGGAGCTGCTGCGGGAGCTTTCGGGTGATGAGATAGACATGGTATTGGCCAAGACGAGGGCACAGGGTGTCAAAGGGCTTGTGGAGAAAGACTTGGCCGAATTCTCCTCCTTGAACAAAGACACACTTCTCAAACTCAGCAGACAGTTGGAAGGAGAGGGAAAAATCCGGATCCTTTCCTTTTCCCCCATCTTTCTTCTCTCGCAAGACAGCTTTGATTTTCTCTGCACGAGGATTCTCGCCTATCTTTCCGAGTTCCATGAAAAACACCCTGAAGACTTCGGCGTTCCGCCGGAGAGGATCCAAAAGAGGTTTGGGTTGCCTCAAAGAGTATTGGTGCTGGCATTAAAACACCTCAGTCGGGCAGGGCAGATCAGCGAAAGTGAGAGGAGCGTGGCTCTTAGGGATTTCTACCCTCTGCCATCCCCTGAAGAGGAGAAGTTGCTCGAAGACATGGAGGAGATGTATCTAGAGGGCGAATTTCACTCAGTGTCGCTGGAAGAGATGCAGAAGCGTTTTCGTCTCTCAAAAAAGAGGCTCAACAGGATGTTGTCTTTTCTTGTTGAGCGGCGCAAGGTCGTACTCGGCAAGGATGGGTTTTTACTCCATTCCAGATGGTGGGATGAAGTCATTCAGGCGGTTCGCAGCTCAGAGAAAAAAGAGCTCAGTGTTTATGATTTTAAACAAATGACAGGGCTGACCCGAAAATATGCCATTCCCCTCCTAGAGTTGCTTGATCAGATGGGTGTGACACGGAGAAGAGGCCCGACACGTGAGATTATCCAAGATGTGGATAAAAAGAGCTGAAAGTGGAAACTCAAGGGGATAGTGTTCAGAGCTATGGCGTGATGGCTTGGGGTGAAACGCGTAAGATCGGAGATCGGAGTTCGTAGATGAATGAAGGGATTAAAAGCTTTGATTCAGGCATAGGGGTGTTTTGCCTTGATGGTCTCTACGAACTCCGAACAACGGACTCCGAATCTTTTTCATATTCTTTCTGCAACGATGCTTAGGCCGAACAAACCTCCTGTGACAAAGTAGCCGATAAAGGCTAATGTCCCAAACCCTGACCATACAGACCCGATCGTGATCCAGGATGCAATAACACCGAAGATCGCGATCATCCTGAAATTCTTTTTTAAGATTTTTTTGAGTTTCATCCGCTTCAAACCTTGGCTAATAATTATTTTTCTCTTCCTCTTTGATTCTAAGCAAGTTGCATGCCAAATATTAAGTTATTGATAAAATTAGAGTTATAGAGCTAGCGGCCCTGATGAGGTGGTTTTTTTGGACAAATATTGTTAATTTTCATCAAAAATTGTCAACTTGACTGCGATCTCTCCTCTCTCTTAAAACTTGGGAGAACTATAGATCGATGTTTCTGCCCAGCTTGAGTTCTTTTGCTCTCTGGAGTGCTAATGCGGCAGTTGCGATGTCTTGAACAGCAAGTCCGACGGACTTGAAAAAAGTCACCTCAGAATCCGATTCTCTTCCTGGGATAGAACCGGCAGCGATCTGGCCGATCTCTCCGTGTATGTCGCTCTCTTCCATCGTTTTATTCTGTAGAGGAATAATCAAGTCTCCGGCTTCGGCAAGGCTGGCCGATAGGGAATCGACAACGACCCTGGCCCGGGCAACCGTCTGGCCCGGGATTTCCTGCATTTTTGGAGTATACGATCCAATTCCGTTGATGTGGACTCCAGGGCAGAGGTCTTCGTCTGCAAAAACAGGTTCCGAAGATGTGGTCGCCGTACAGATGATGTCTGCCTCTTCGAGGGCTTGTTTGGGTGTTTGCGCGACGGAGATATCCTGGGGGATGGGCTCTCCCCGTTGTTTCATCTCGTCAGCATATGCCTTGGCCACATCTGGGCTCGGGTCGTAGATCCACACTTTTGTGATGGCCCTTACTGTACACACAGCTTCCAGCTGCGTGCGTCCTTGAACTCCGGCCCCAAAGATAGCGGCGATCCTTGAGTCGCATCGCGCCAAGAGGTCTGTGGCGACACCCGAGGCTGCTCCAGTGCGCAGGGCGGTCAGATAAGTCCCGTCTAACAGAGATATGGGGCATCCAGTCTCTGCATCCAAGAGGACGACGATAGCGTGTATGGTGGATAGACCCGATTGAAGATTTTGGGGAAAAACAGAGACGATCTTCGCTCCAAGAGATCCGATTTGAGGTAAAAAGGCCGGCATGAAAAGAACGACTCCTTCCCTGTCCTCCACCGGGACCTGTGCCCGCAACGGAGCTACTGTTTTTTCCTGAGAAAGCTGGATGTAGGCTTGCTTGACGGCACTTATCGCTTGTGCCATGGTCACGGCGTTCTGGATATCTTTTTTTGTGAGGATCTTCAGTATCATGCTCGACCTCCCTGGCTATATGGCTCTTCTCTCGCTTTTCCCTCTGATTTTTCCGAACCTGTCGTGTGCGAACGGCGTCAGATCAAAATCGGTTTGTCCCTTGCAGATGAGCTCCGCGAGGATTCGGCCGACAGCTGGGCCATGCTGAAAGCCGTGTCCGGAAAAACCGACTGCACATAAAAAACCCTCGATTTCCGGAATAGCTCCGATTATGGGATTCTCATCAGGGGTAATGGCATACAATCCGCCCCAGCCCCTCAGGATTTCAGCTTTTTCCAACACAGGAGCCCGGTAAACCGCAGCTTCGATAACGCGCTCCAGGAAAGCTCTGTCTACATGTGTGTTAAAGCTGGGAGTTTCTTCGCGGTCACTCATTCCCAATATGATGTTTGGATCTTCCCCGCGGAAGTAAAATAGGCTGTCCAGGTCGATGACCATGGGAACGGGCCTCGGGATGAGGTCAAAAGCCTTCGTTGCGAAGACCTGGCGCCGGTAGGGCTCGACAGGGATCTTTAGCCCAGCCATTCGTGCAACCTCACCCCCCCAAGCGCCTGCTGTGTTGACGATGATCGGGGCAGAGATCGGACCTTGTGTTGTTGAAACTCCTCGAATCCGGCCGTGTTCGACAGAAATGGCAGTGACATGGGTTTGCTCCCTTATGTGAACACCCAATTGTCTTGCTGCGTTGGCGAAAGCCATGGCGACGAGGTAAGGATCCGCATAGCCATCTTCAGGACAGAACGTGCCTCCCGCTAGATCGTTAACCTCTAAGTAGGCCCATCGTGACTTGATCTCTTCTGGGGGAAGAAGCTCCACGGGAACTCCGTATTTGTGCTGGATCTGGACACTTGTTTTGACATCTTCCCATGTGTCTGAATGTTGGGCCAGGAAGATATATCCGGCCTGCCGAAACTGAATATCCACGCCGAATTCTTCTTCGAAACGTTCGAACAGACGGACCACTTCTTGGGAGAGGAGAATATTCGCGGGGTGGGAGAACTGTTGGCGAATGCCTCCTACGCACAATCCGGTTGAGGCCTGAGCAAGGAGGTCTCTTTCACATAACACAACATTTTTCTGCCCCTGCTCTGCCAAGTGGAAGGCTGTGCTGGCTCCAACAATACCCCCCCCGATGATCACCACATCCGCTGTGTTTGTCCACTCACCCATTTGAGAATCCGTGCTTTTATGATTCTGCAGCTCGTGATGCTGTCACTTCCCGGCTCCGGAAGAACAGAAACGATCTGTCTTGCTGTCAGAAAAATGGTTCTGCTGAGCTATGGCGACACACAAAGGGGGAAAGTCCCATTCCTATTTTTTCTTTTCAGTTTTCTTTGCGGATTTTTTTGTGGATTTCTTTGCCGGCGGTTTTGTCTTCTTTTCTTCTTTTTCTTCGGGTTTTTTATCGTCTAGCTTTTTTCCGAGGGCGGATTTCAGCATTTCTCCGAAGATCCCAGCCATGGGCTCTTCAGAAGGAACATGTTTGAATTCTTCTTTCTTTACTTTTGCGGGCACCTCTTTTTTCGGGGCGGCTTCCGCTCGCTTCGGCTTGGCTTTGGTATCTGCTTTTACGGCAATAAGAGCTTCCATTTCAGATTCTTCCAGTTCAATACGCTCTTCGATGATTTTTTTCTCTCCCCTTCTTCTCCTGGGGACTCTCTCGGTCTCCAACTTCATCCGCTGCCGTTTCTTTTTAGGAACTTTTTCTTTTTTAGCCCGTTCCTTCTTGGGCTCTTCCATTGGAGGAGCCTTGGGCAGTGGAGGGGGGACAGCGACTTCCACTTCTGGCGTGACTTCTACGGGTTCCTCTGCTTCCTCTACCTCTTGGAGTTCAACAAAAGCCTCGATCTCTCCGACAGTGCCGATTTCCGGGAGATCTTCAGCGGCAAAATCTTTTGCCTCTATCTCTGCCTCTCCTCCAAGGGGGGTTGCAACAGTTTCTTCGGCAAGAACCTCTTCTTTGGCTTTAACCTTCTCTGTGTACATGTAAATCCCGGCATTTTTCTCGGACTGATCAAATTCCGGAGATAAAATCAGCGTCTTTTCCACATCTTCCTGTGAGGTGTGTTTAAGAACGTCAACCAAATGAGACGCTCTCAAATGATGTAGGGACAGGGCCTCGCCCTCAAGACCAAAATTTTTAAAGATGAGGATGAGCAGCTCACGAAGGTCCATTTTGTCCCTAAACTCGTAAAGAGTGAGGAGCTTAAGCAGAGTGTCGGTTTCAAGGTGAATGATCTTGTGAGGAAGGCAGTGGGTCGCGGTCTCCTTGCCATCAGTGACGAATTTATCTTCCTTGGGGTCGTAGCTGACCTGAAGAACCGTCAATTTTCTTTTCGATTTTTTAAGCCAGAATTTAAAGTGCCCACCCTCGGTCCTCTCGAGCGTCAGGCTTGCGCCTTGGGGGGCATTTTTTTCCTCATAAAATTCTTTCAATCCGAGAAAGATCCCAGAGGAAGGATAGAAATAGACTGTATAATCCCTCTCTGTTTCCACGTCTGTAAAAATATATTCTCTGGCGTTAGACAACTCCCGGGTGAGTCCCTTCGGAATCTTTATACCGCCCGAAAGGATCTCTCTCCAGGTTAAATACACCTTCAGAGGGAGTGTTTGAGCTTGCGATGATTTAAACCCGTGGTCATCCTCGAATTCGGGGATCTTTGCGCGTCGCGGTGATAGAGGGAGATTCTTGAGAAAGGAATCAAGGATCTCCTTTGGGAGCCATTTGCCTTTATCCTCTGGAGACACGAACAGGATATTCTTTTTGTATTTTTGATCCAGCACATGATTGAGGCTGAGGCAGTGCAAGTCGAAAAGTTCACTGGAATCATCCAGATCAAACAGATGTTTGACCAATTCGGCCGTCGCTGCAGACTGCTTTGTCCCGCGGAAGTATTTTTCCATCTCTTTGATTTTCTTATCCGGTATGGGGATCTGTTTTGCAGTCAGATGCCAGAGCTTATTCCAGGTGAAGAATTTGTCAGACTTGGCTAAGGCTGCCTCAAGGTTTTTCTGAAGCTTTTTCAGGTCCTTTTCTGTCATCGGCAGCTCATCCAGCCTTGGGTCCTCGTCTCTTTTCAGGATTTGAGGCGTTTTTCCTTGTCCATCGAGGTTGCTGGGGAGAAGGACCTGTGTCTGGGTCTTTTTCATGTAATCGATGTGTTTTCTGAACGTTCCACCACCCGTATAATCAACCTCCAGCATCTCGCAGTTGAAACTTTCATAGGGGATTTTGCTGATGACTTTGAGGACAACAGTCCCTTTAAAAGGCTCTGCCCCTTTGCTGTTGACGGTCAGGGGTTCGTTGTATTCTTTGTAGAGAAAGTCCCCGACTTCGTATATACAGTAAGGATCATACACTTTGACTTCCTGGCTGAGCTGACTGGACATTTTTTTGATCGCAATCTTTTTGACGAGTTCTGGCAAGATGACGGGCATATTGATTTTTACGAGGTCTTCCTCGAGAAATACGAGGTCAGATGCCAAGATCTTTATATTTTCGTTTTCTTTATCCATTTTTTCTCGTGTTTTCTAAGAGCATGAGCAGGATAGCTTTTTGGGCATGTAGTCTGTTTTCTGCCTGATCATACACGACGGATTGAGCTGAATCGATCACCTCATCGGTGACTTCTTCTCCTCTGTGGGCAGGAAGACAGTGCATAAAGACAGCGTCGGATTTTGCCGATGCCATGAGTGTGCTGTTGACCTGATAGGGCGTGAAGGTCCTTTGCCTTTCGTCCTTCTCGGTTTCCTGTCCCATGGAGGCCCAGACATCCGAGTAAACCGCATCAACATCTGTCACGGCTTCCTTGGGATCTTCGGTCAAACGATAGGAAAATCCCGTATCTTTACCATCCTCTTCGGCCAGCTTGAGGATCTTCGGGTCTGGCTCATGTCCTGATGGCGTGGCAACGGTCATCTGGCTTCCTGCTTTTGCCGATGCCAGGAGGAGGCTGTGACAGACATTGTTGCCGTCCCCCACGTATGCCAGCTTGAGTCCGGCCAGAGCACCCTTTTTTTCTCTCAGAGTGAGAAAATCAGCCATCGCCTGGCAGGGATGGCAAAGGTCAGTCAGAGCATTGATGACAGGGATGCGGCTGGCCTTGGCGAGATCAAAAGCAATGGCGTGGCCAAAAGTTCTGATCATGATCCCATCCACCCAGCGTTCCAGATTTTTCCCCACATCGAAGGCGGATTCCCGTGATCCCATCTGAATATCCGATGGGCTCAAGTAGATGGCCTCTCCTCCCAACTGGAGCATCCCCACTTCAAAGGTCATTCGGGTGCGGAGCGAGGGTTTTTCGAAGATCATGGCCAAGACCTTATGGGCGAGCTTTTTCTGGACGAGTTGCGGCTTGTCCTTGACTTTCTCTGCAAGGTCCAGTATCTCGCTGAACTCATACAAGCTGATGTCGTGAATGGTCAAAAAATCGTCCAAAGTCATTTTCTCCTAATGCTTAGATATTATCTTTGTTCCTGAGCGATTTATCAAGGCTGCTTTCAGGTGACTTGCGGATGTGATCAGGACCTCTTTTCCTCCGCTCTGGATGTAATCGATCGCAGCCAGTATTTTAGGGCCCATGGATCCAGGCGGGAATTGCCCTTCGGCATGGTGTTTTTTGGCTTCTTCAACGGTCATCACAGGGATGGGTGTCTCATCTGGTTGTCCAAAATTCTGGCTCACCCGGGGCACATTGGTCAAAATGACGAACAGATCTGCCTCTATTTCCCTGGCGATCAGGCTGGATGCATAGTCTTTGTCGATCACAGCCTCCACTCCCTGGAATAGACCCCTGCCGTTGATGATGACAGGAATACCTCCCCCGCCCGCTGCAATCACGATCTTTCCCGAGTGCACCAGGTCGTGAAGCACCCTTTTCGGGACGATATCGATGGGTGTGGGCGAGGGGACCACTTTGCGGAATCCCCGCCCGGCATCTTCGGTCATCGACCATCTCTTTTCGCGCATGAGCATCTGCGCCCTGTATTTGGAGTAAAAAGGACCGACAGGCTTAGTGGGATCGTCGAAGGCGGGATCGTTCCTGTCTACGATGACTTGAGTGATTAGAGTGGCAACCTCCTTATCCACAGAGTTTTTCCTGAGCTCATTGATGATGGCCTGCTCCAGCATAAAGCCTATGCTTCCCTCGGTCATAGCATCACAGACTTCCAGTGTGAACGGGGGGATCTTGTTCACGGCCTCTTCCATCTGGATGAGGAGATTCCCCACCTGTGGGCCGTTCCCATGGACGATGATGAGGTCGTATCCTTTTTTCACCACATGAATCATCAAGCTTGCCGCTTTTTTGGCATTGTTCATCTGCTCTTTTTGCAATCCCTTCTGGTCCTTGGGGAGGATGGCGTTTCCTCCGAAAGCGATCACGGCAATTTTTCGTTTCATAGAAATCCTTTATCTCCAAAAAATAAAAAGGTAGTATAATACAGCCCCCCTGAATATGCAATGTTCATCCTCCATCCGTGACTCCGTAAAACATACTTTGAACACTAAGATGTACGACATTAAGTTTTAAACAGTACATTCCTATGGAGCATTAAATGTAAGTCAGCAGAGTCATGTTGTAGACTATTCTCTCCAATCTTATTTTAACCTGAACTATTCATAAAAA
>JAGLRY010000204.1 GCA_023135995.1 Candidatus Aminicenantota bacterium
ACATTTTTTACCTTTCAGGCGAGCCCTCCTTTATAATAGGGTGGGTTGGCCTCGACTCGTGAATATTCCAGTTTAATGGAGTTGCGAATTGACAGAATATAGACATTCAAAGTCAGCCTGTTTAAAATAGTGTAGATATTTTTAATGAAGGAACATTCAAAGTGATTGGGATTATGTCTGACTCGCATGATAATGTGGGGGCGATTAAAGAGGCTGTGCGTTTTTTCAATGAGACGCAGTGTGAGTTGGTCATCCATGCCGGTGATTTTATTGCACCGTTTGCGGCTCGGGAACTGGCAGACTTGTCTTGCCCAGTGAAAGCAGTATTTGGGAACTGTGATGGAGAGAAAAAGGGATTGAAAAAAACCATCTTGTCTTTTGGCGAGATCCAGAGGGAGCCATTTATCTTTGCATATGAGAATAAAGAATTTCTGCTGACCCACACACAATTCGCGAATGAAAAGTACCTGAAGTCGGGGAAATACGATGTGATTATCTATGGTCATACCCACAAACCGGATGTCAGAAGAGTCAAAGACACTCTGATCGTCAACCCCGGTGAAACTGGAGGATGGGTGACTGGGAAAAGCACAGTGGCTCTTTTGGATCCTGTTTCGCTCGAAGCGGAAATCGTGTTTCTATAATCCCGAACGGACCGATATTTGTGTGACGTGTGTGTGCTTAAAGTCACATAGACTTGATGGGCATGAGAGACCAAAAGGACTGAACAATGCCGAGACGAATAGATAGACGCCAGAAACCGGCGTGGCAGAAGACGCGTCGATCGAAACCCCCTTTTCCCAAAAAAGGTCCATCCAAAGAAGAGCGGCCTAACAGTCATCGAAAACCAAAATAACAAAACCGCCAAACGTCTTTCTATGAGAAAAGGCAAACAAAGATTTTAGAAAATTCTCTTTTTAGCACTTAAATTGAGATGTTTATGCATCATCAATGAGTATTGACAGTAAACCACTAAATCATTAATATGTATGGGCTTGTAGGAGTGTAGGCGCGTAGCTCAGTGGAAGAGTGCTTCCTTGACGCGGAAGAAGTCGAGGGTTCGATCCCCTCCGCGCCTACCATTTTTTATTGTTCGGTATTCTGAGGGACCAGCAAAGAGATTGTGCCTGCCTTTTGAATACATTAAACTGGAATGAGTGGAAAAGTTAATATCAAAGTCGACGAGTCTGTACACTCGGTGGAAAAGGGGATATCTCTGTCCGATTTCTTTGCCGGCCAGGAACTGCCTCAAAAGCCCCTTTTCGCCAGAGTCGATGGGCACATGTTAGACCTGGATACGCCGTTGGATAAAGAGATGGAAGTGCAACCCATTTATGCGGGCAGCGAAGAGGCCCTGGATGTTCTCAGGCACAGTGCGGCCCATCTCCTCGCACATGCTGTGCTCGATCTTTTCCCCGAGACGCAGACGGGGATCGGGCCTGCTGTGGAGAACAGGTTCTACTATGACTTTCTTCGGGAAACCCCTTTTACTCCGGAAGACTTGGAAAAAATCGAAGATAGGATGAGAGAGCTCTCTCAAAAAGATTTTCCCATAAAAAGACAGTATTTCTCCAAAGAGGATGCGATCGCACGATTCAGCGAATTGGGCCAGGACCTGAAGGTCGAGCTCATCCAGGAGAAAGCCGGGGAGAACGTCAGCACATACGGACAGGAGGGCTTTCTAGACTTCTGTCTCGGGCCACACGTGCCCTCTACAGGATACATCAAACACTTCAAGATCCTTTCCGCATCGGGGGCTTATTGGAAGGGAGATGAAAAAGGGAAGCAGCTCCAGCGAATATATGGGGCCGTCTTTTTCACCAAGAAAGAACTGGACGACTATCTTGTTATGCTGGAGGAAGCCAAGAAACGTGACCACAGGAAACTGGGTCCAGAGCTTGACCTTTTCAGCTTTAATGAACAGTTGGGTGGCGGGCTGATCCTCTGGCATCCCAAAGGAGCGGCTATACGCACTGTGATCGAGGACCACTGGCGCGAGGAGCACCAGAAGGCCGGTTATGAGTTGCTGTACTCTCCCCATGTGGCCAAGCTGGATGTGTGGCGGACAAGCGGGCATACCGAGTTTTATGATGCTTTGTACCCTGCATTCGAAAGAGAGGGAATCGAGTACCAGCTGAAGCCCATGAACTGCCCCTTTCATATCATGGTCTACAACTCTCGCCAGCGCAGCTACCGGGAACTTCCCCTGCGCTGGGCAGAACTCGGGACCGTCTACCGCTATGAACGCAGCGGAGTCCTGCATGGCCTGATGAGGGTCAGAGGCTTTACACAGGATGATGCCCATATTTTCTGCAGGGAGGACCAACTTGAGGACGAAATAAAGAGCACGATCGTACTGGCCGTCAAGTTTCTGACAACCTATGGTTTTGACAAGTATGATGTGTATCTCTCGACCTGTCCGGACAAGTACTGCGGGGCATTGGGAGACTGGGATAGGGCCACAAACGCCCTGCAGAAAGCGCTGGAGGATGAAAACCTCGATTATCAGGTAGACGAAGGGGCGGGTGTTTTTTATGGGCCTAAGATCGACATCAAAATCCGGGATGCCCTGCAGCGATCCTGGCAGTGCACGACCATTCAGCTGGACTTCAATCTCCCAGAGAGGTTCGACCTGCACTATGTGGCTGAGGATGGAAAATTTCACAGGCCTTACATGATTCACAGGGCGATTCTGGGTTCGCTGGAGAGGTTCTTCGGCATCTTGATCGAGCACTACAACGGGAGTTTCCCGCTCTGGTTAGCACCGGTCCAGGTGACGGTCATTCCTATTGCAGACAGGCACAATGCCTACGCCGACACCCTTTTCCAGAAGTTCAGGGACGGAGGGATACGTGCTAAGGTTGACAGGCGGAGGGAGAAGATGGGGTATAAGATCCGGGACGCAGAAACCCACAAGATCCCCCTCATTCTTGTCGTTGGCGATAGAGAGGTCGAGCAAGAAAAAGTATCCGTTAGAGTTCACACCTTAGGGGATCGAGGACAGATGGATGTGAACGAATTTCTTGAAAAAACTTGGGAATTGATTAAAAATAAGTCATTGAAAACCGAACTTTAAAGGAGGCTAGTCATTAGAAGGCGCACATATTATCCTGGTCGAAGGAAGGAAAAACCCCACAAGATAAATGAAATGATCAGAGCAAAAGAAGTCAGAATCATCGATGAGGACAAGGAACAGATAGGCGTTAAGTCTCTGTCCGAAGCCATCGCTATTGCTCAAGATCAGGGTTTGGATCTGGTCGAGGTCGCACCGCAGGCCAATCCACCGGTATGTCGCGTTATGGATTATGGAAAATTTCTTTACGAATTGCATAAAAAGGCTCAAGAAGCAAAGAAACATCAGAAGCAGATCCAAGTGAAAGAGATCAAATTCAGGCCCAAGATTAGCATTCACGACTACAATTTTAAAATCCGCCATGTGAAAAGATTCCTGACGGATAGAAATAAAGTCAAGATAACCGTAATGCTTAGAGGCAGGGAAAAGGCAAAGCCGGAACTGGCTCATCGCATTTTGGATAGAGTGTTCGCAGATGTGGAGGAACTTGGAACTCAGGATGGATCTGTCCGGACGCAGCCCTGGGCTGTTTCCACCCTGTTGAGCCCAACTAAGTCGGGAGACAAAGATGCCAAAACTAAAGACACACAAGGGAGCAAAAAAGAGGTTCAAGGTAACGGGAAAAAAGAAGGTAATGCACAACAAGGCGAATAAAAGCCATATATTAACCAAAAAGTCAGCAAAAAGAAAAAGAAAGCTGAGAAAACAGGATCTTATCAGTCCTGCCGACCGCAGCCGGGTCAAAGCTATGCTGCCATACGACTTTTAGAGCAGAGGCCCTCCATTTTTCGGGAACGGCTTTTTTTAATGAATTCGCCGACAAATATTCGTATGGACACTGGCTTCTATCGAAGGAGAACACAATGCCGAGAGTAAGACGAGGAACAAAAAAAAGAAAAAGACGATCAAACATACTGAAACAAGCCAAGGGATATTGGGGAGCGAGGAGTCGCAACTACAGGACGGCTAAAGAAGCTGTCGAGCGTGCTCTCCAGTATTCCTACAGGGACAGAAGAACACGAAAGAGAGATTTTCGGAGACTTTGGATCATCCGTATTAAAGCGGCGGCCGAGAATAACGGTATCTCATACAGCCGTTTTATGCATGGATTGAAACAGCAGGACATCGAACTCGACAGGAAGATCCTAGCAGATTTGGCGGTCCATTCTCCGCAGGCCTTCCTTCAGCTGGTCCAGAGGGTCAAAGAGGCGAACGCTTGACACAAACGCAGGCCAAATGAGCGGGCTGAAAGAGAAGATCGAAAAGCTTCAAGAGCGATTCGACGAAGCAATAGAGGGCATAACGGATGAGAAGGCCCTGCAAGAGGTGCGCAATCTCTACCTGAGCCGCAGTCGAGGGTCTGTGAGCTCTCTCTTCGGAGAGCTGAAGTCCCTCAAACCCGAAGAGAAACCGGATGCGGGAAAGGAGATCAACGCCCTCAAAGAGTATGTGCAGGATAAGCTCCAGGCGCTTCAAATACAGCTCAGTGGGCCCAGGGCAGTCGAAGAAATGGTGGACCTAACCCTACCGGGTGAGGCAAGTTACATCGGATCTCCTCATCCCATCCTGATCATTCAGCAAGAGATAGAGAATATATTTTTGAGCATGGGATTTTCAGTCGAGGAGGGGCCGGAGATCGAAACAGATTATTATAACTTTGAGGCGCTCAATTTTCCCCCGCATCATCCTGCGCGCGATGATTGGGATACGCTTTATATCAACGACGATTTTCTTCTGCGCACACACACATCACCCGTTCAGATCCGTGTAATGGAAAAGAGGAAGCCTCCTATTCGTATCATCACACCTGGCAAAGTGTTTCGTAAGGAATCGCCCGACCCCACGCATCTGCCGATGTTCTATCAGGTGGAAGGGCTGGTCGTTGACCGGGGGATCACTTTTGCCCATTTGAAGGGAACGCTGGAGAGTTTTCTCAAGATCCTCTTCCATGAGAAGACAAAGGTCAGGTTTCGGCCCAGCTTTTTCCCGTTCACTGAGCCGTCAGCTGAAGTGGATATCGGATGCACGGTGTGTAACAGGGAAGACAGCGCCTGCCGAGTCTGTGGAGGGGGGGGATGGATCGAACTTCTCGGGTCTGGGATGGTCGACCCCCAGGTTCTCAAAAATGTGAACATCGATCCTGAAGAATATTCAGGCTTCGCTTTTGGATTGGGCATTGACCGGGCCGCGATGTTCTTGTATCAAATTCCCGACCTCAGGTATTTTTATGAGAATGACCTGAGGTTTATTCGACAGTTTTTACAAAAATGAAAATAAGTATAGATTGGCTAAAGGACTTTATCGATGTGGAGTTGTCTACCTCTCGATTGATAGACACTCTGAACAGCATCGGCATGCTTATCGATTCATGGGAGGAACAGAAGGGAGATATCATTCTTGAACTGGAGACCTATTCCAACAGGCCAGATACGCTCGGACACATAGGTGTGGCCCGGGAGCTGGCCGTGGCCTTGGACCTTCCCCTTAAAGAACAGGAATGGCCTCTGACGGAGGTGGATGAGAATTCCTCCGAGAATATCGATATCGAAATATTCGATGACGATCTCTGTCCTCGGTACTGTGGGATTGTGGTGAAGGATGTTAATGTCGGCCCTTCTCCGGAGTGGCTGGCAAGAAAGATCGAGGCCATGGGTTTAAGCCATATAAACAATGTTGTGGATGTTTCCAATTATGTTCTGTTTGCAACGGCCCAGCCCATTCACATGTTTGACATCTCCAAACTTTCGGGGAAAAAGATCATCGTCCGGAAGGCGAAAAAAGGAGAAGCTTTTCGGAGTCTTGAAGGAGAAGATATCAATCTGTCTCCGGATATGTTGGTCATTGCGGATGAACAGAAACCCGTCGCTCTTGCGGGTGTTATCGGCGGAGAAAACTCGGCCGTCACAGAGACAACTCGTGATATCCTCATCGAGAGCGCACATTTTAACCCTGTCTCCGTCAGAAAAACGGGCAAAAAAACAGGCATTCAGACGGATGCCAGCTACCGGTTCGAGAGGGGATCCGATATATCATTCCCCCCCAAGGCAGCATTGATGGCTGCGTCTTTGCTCACACAATTCGGAGGAAAAGCCACCAAGGGAATTGTAGATATCTATCCCAAGTCGAGAAAGAACAAGACAGTGATGCTGCGCCAGCGCCGTGTCAGTGAAATCCTGGGAGTGGACATTAGGAGCGATTTTATTGTTGAGACACTATCTAAGTTGGAGTTCATTTTGGAGAAGAAGCAGCAGGGTGTATGGCAAGTTCAAGTTCCCTTTTTCAGGATCGATATAGAGAGAGAGGCCGATCTTGTTGAAGAGATTGCCAGGTTTTACGGATACGAGAACATCCCTTCTGTGTTTCCTCCCCTCACCGCGATGGAACCTCCTCCGGACCCCAAGAAACGACAGATCCAGAAATGCCGTCAGGCGCTCTTTCACTATGGATTCGATGAGGTGGTGAATTACAGTTTTGCTGATCCTGAAAATGAAGAGAAGTTACAAAGTGGGCGCAAGGCTATAGCGATTAGAAATCCCATTTCCACAAAAGCATCTCTTTTAAAAACGACACTTCTTGAGGGATTGCTCGAGAACATCGCATGGAACCAGAACAGAGGGGCCGATGGGATCCATATTTTTGAGGTGGGGAAAATCTATTTCTGGGAAGACGATGCGTGTAGCGAACAGATGTCGTTGGGGATGGCCACCGCTGGATATCTTGGGATGAACAGCTGGCAGGAGCCTCCCATCCAGACAAACTTTTTCCATCTCAAGGGGGTATGCGAAGCCATCCTCTCTCTCTTGAGATATGAGTCTGTTGTTTTTTTGGCAGGGAAACATCCGTCTTTAGAAAAGGAGAGTGCGCTTTCGATTCTGCTGAAAGGGAAAAAAATCGGGTGTATCGGGGCTGTGCGCAGAGATATCTGCAGCTCCTTTTCCATCAGGGAACCTGTTTGGGCCGCGGAATTGGACCTCAACGGTATTTTCCAGAAACAGCCGAGGCCCTTTGAATATATCCCTGTCATCAAATACCCGAAAGTGGTCAGGGATATTTCTTTCATTGCGGACCGAAAGATCAGCTACCAAGAGATTAAACAGACGCTGGAGGAACTTTCCATCCCCAATCTGGAGAGGTTCGAACTGTATGACCGTTTTACCGGCGTATCGATCCCCAAGGAGAAGGTGAGTTTATCTTTCCGGTTTCTGTACCATCACCCTCAAAGGACATTGCTTGCTGAGGAAGTGGACGGTTTTCAAGAAAAAATCATCAAAACCCTTTCCAGCAAGTTCGGATTCCAACTGAGGGAAGGAGGGGAAAATTGACAAGTGAATTAGAAAGGATTAAAATTCTTGAGGGTAAAATATCCCAAGTTGTTGATTATTTGAATAGACTGGTTGCAGAGAACGAGAGGCTTAAACAGCAAACAAAGGAACTGAAAGTGAGCAATAAGGCCCTTACGGAGAAGGAAAAAAGGGCAGATAAGCTCGACGAGAGCTTGAAAAAATATGAAAACGAAAGGGAGGTCATAAAAGAAAAGATTGAGACTTTAATAAGCCAGATCGATCAACTCGGATTATGATTGACAAAATAATCGAGATAGAGATTTACAGACAGAAATATAGGATTAAAG
This sequence comes from Candidatus Aminicenantota bacterium, assembly GCA_023135995.1. Taxonomy (GTDB): domain Bacteria; phylum Acidobacteriota; class Aminicenantia; order Aminicenantales; family Aminicenantaceae; genus WTAW01. The sequence goes on from JAGLRY010000204.1 coordinate 7,704, forward strand.
TCAAAGGAGAAGAGGATGAGAAGTACATAAGTCATCTTACTTCGTACGTTGATCAAAAAATGCGAGAAGTTGCTGTCAAATCAAAATCTGTCGATTCGTTAAAGATAGCGGTTCTTGCCGCGCTGAATATAGCGGATGAGTTTTTCCTTTCCCAAAAGAAACTGGATCAACTCAACGAAGTAATAGGGCATATGGAGAGTGAAATAGAAGGTTTGGAGGTTTTCCTAAAAAAAGATTCAAAGGCATTCGATAAAATCGGTGAAGCAACATAATAGATTGATGGCTAAGGGTAGAGGAAAAAATACAGAACTTGCCCTGGGAAAAAAATGAAAAGACCCAAAAGAGAACACTGGCTAAGGAACCCATCACAGAAGTTTCTCTTAGCACAACAACTGATTGAGTGAGCTTTTTTAACCCTCCTTACTTTCATCTCCTTTGACCCCAATAGGAGGTGGTCAAAGTGAATTTAAGTTTTATCATAACACTGGGACTTCTGTTTCTTATGTCTGGATTCTTGGTCTTTTTGCTAGCCAAGAAACGTTCTGGTGCGAAATCCATACTCAGAGCAAAGCAAGAGGCCAAAGACATTGTGGAAAAGGCCAGTGAAGATGCGGAGAAGATAGAGAGAGAATCCAAACTCGAGACCAAGGAGAAATACCTCAATCTGAAGGCGGACTTCGAACGGCAGACCAGAGACCGGCGCCATAAGTTGAATGATATGGAGCGGAGGTTGGTGAAAAAGGAAGAGAATCTGGAGCGGAAATTTCAAGTGCTGGAGAGAAAAGAAAGGGATTTCTCGCACAAAGAACACAGGCTCTACTCCCGCGAGAAGGAGATCGAAGATAAAGAGAGAAAATGTGAAGGATTGATCCGAAAAGGCCTTGAAGAGCTCGAACGGATCGCTGGAATATCCCAGAGCGAGGCCAAAAAGGAACTCCAGAGCAAGGTTGAGGAAGAGGCGAAGCTCGAAGCGATCCAGACACTCCGGAGGATCGAGGAAGAGACCAAGGAGAAAAGCCAGATGATTGCGCAGGATATCATAAGCCAAGCCATACAGAGGTCAGCAGCGGAACATGTGGTCGAGACTACGGTATCTGTCGTGAACTTGCCCTCGGATGACATGAAAGGACGGATCATCGGAAGGGAAGGGCGCAACATCCGGGCATTGGAACTGGCGACGGGAGTCGACATTATTGTCGATGATACACCCGAGGCTGTGATCCTCTCGAGCTTTGATCCCATACGTCGGGAAATGGCACGTCTGGCCATCGAAAAACTTGTTGGAGATGGGAGGATCCACCCAGCGCGTATCGAGGAAGTCGTGGAGAATGTCAAAGTCGAGCTGGAGGAAAAGCTGAAGCAGGAAGGAGAATCCGCCATCCTCGAGCTCAGGCTTCAGAACATCCACCCTGAACTCATCAAGCTCTTGGGCAAGCTGAAATACCGGACGAGCTATGGCCAGAATGTCCTCCAGCACTCCAAGGAGGTGGCCCATTTGTCGGCCCTGATGGCTAAGGAGCTGGGTGTAAACCCCATTGTGGCGATGAGGGCAGGTCTTCTGCACGATATAGGCAAAGCTGTGGATAGAGATGTTGAGGGGACTCATACGGAACTGAGCGTTGAGCTGACAAAGAAATACGGAGAAAAAGAGGCCGTTTATCAGGCTATTGCTTCGCACCATCGCGATGTGGATTTTCCCTCGATAGAAGCGGTCTTGGTCCAGGCTGCGGACACCCTTTCAGCGGCCCGGCCGGGTGCAAGAAGAGAGCTTCTCGAGACCTACATCAAGCGGCTGGAAAAGCTGGAGGAGATCGCCAATTCCTATGAGGGTGTGGCCAAAGCGTTTGCTCTGCAGGCTGGAAGAGAGATAAGGATTATCGTTGAAAGCCAGAAGATATCTGATGACAAAGCGGCCTTGGCAGCCAAAGAGATCGCCGAAAAGATCAAAGAGGAGTTGGATTATCCAGGACAAATCAAGGTCACTGTGATCAGAGAAATGAGAGCTGTCGAATATGCCCGATAAGGTCATCGTTCTTTTTATCGGGGACGTCATCGGTCGGCCCGGGCGCAGAGCCCTGAAGCAGCACATATCTGCCCTAGTACGGAAGTACAATCCATCGCTCATCATCGCCAACGCAGAAAACGCGGCCGGAGGGATAGGGCTTACGGAAAAGATCGCTCAGGAGCTTTTCGAGAGTGCGGATGTCCTGACTTCCGGGAATCACATTTGGGATAAGAAAGAGGCCCTTGAGGTGTTAGAGAAAGAGCCGAGACTGTTGCGGCCGGCCAATTATCCTTCCCAAAACCCCGGGAATGGAGCGTTCGTGTTTACGGACGATCAAGGCCGGAAGATCGGGATATTGAACCTCCAAGGTAGGGTCTTCATGGAACCGATCGATTGTCCCTTTCAAGTGGCCGATCGTGAACTGGAGACGCTTCGCGATATCACGTCCGTGATATTTGTGGATTTCCACGCTGAGGCCACTTCGGAGAAACAGGCCATGGGGTGGTATCTGGACGGGAAGGTCTCTGCTGTGGTGGGCACACACACCCATGTCCCCACTGCGGACGAAAGGATCCTTCCGGGCGGAACGGCCTATATCACGGATATAGGTATGGTCGGGGGTTACAATTCTGTGATCGGGATCAAGAGAGACCAAGCCGTTTTGAGGTTCCTCTCCTCTCGGCCCCAGCGGTTTGAGCCGAGCAAAGACGGGATGATCTTTTCATTCCTCTGTGTGGAGATTGACGCTCAAACCGGGAAAGCTTTGAGCATCCAGAGAGAAAGCCTGATTGAGAGCCATGAAGGAACAGAATAACCGATCCCAGTCCGGCAGGATCTACACCGTTACAGAGATCACACGGCTGATCAAACAGGAGCTGGAAAGCACGTTTCCCCTTATTTGGGTGGAAGGGGAGATCGTGGATCTTACTTATGCCCACTCGGGTCATGTGTACCTCGCTCTGAAAGACGAGAAGTGCAAGCTTGAAGCAGTCATCTGGCGGTCAACGGCTCAAAAAGTTCCTTTTAAGCTGGAGAGTGGGCTCCAGGTTGTCTGTAAAGGCCAGATCAATGTGTATGAGCCACGGGGACAATATCAGCTCATCGTTAATGCTGTAGAACCCAAAGGAATAGGCGCCCTCCAACTGGCATTTGAGCAGCTCAAGGAAAAACTCAACAAAGAGGGGCTGTTTGCCCCGGAAGTCAAGAAGAAGCTCCCGCTCTTTCCCAAGAAGGTTGGCGTTGTCACGTCCCCTAGGGGGGCCGCCATTGTTGATATCATCCGGACTCTCGAGAGGAGGTTCGCAAAACTTCACATCCTGATCTATCCGGTCAGAGTCCAGGGAGAGGGAGCGGCTGAGGAGATCGCGGAAGGGTTAGAGTATCTGGGGAGCCGACCGGATGTGGATGTGATCATCGTTGGTCGAGGCGGAGGATCCATGGAGGACCTTTGGGCCTTCAATGAGGAGATCGTAGCACGTGCCATTTACGCGTGTCCCATCCCTGTCATTTCGGCGGTTGGTCACGAGCCCGATTTTACAATATCCGATTTTGTGGCCGATATCAGAGCTTCCACTCCTTCTGCGGCTGCAGAGATGGTCGTCGAGAAAGAGCAGGCGTTCGAAGAGTGGATAAAAAACTTGGAAAAACGCATGAACCATCATATGAAATACCTGTTGCAAGAACAGAAAAACAGTGTCCTGAGCCTCGTCCACCACCAGGCCTTCCAAAATTTCAAGCTGAGGTTACTCAACCTCTCTCAGAGGATTGATGAGCTGGAAGCGGCCGCAGGAAAGAGTATCTATAACATGCGCCAATGGATCGTTGAAGCAAAGTCACTAACTGTTCTCTATGAAGAGAAAATCTTCGGTTCGATCCGCGGAACGATCCAGAACTTGAAAGGACTCTGGGAGAAGCTCTCCGTTGAGTTGGATAGCCTGAGTCCTTTAAGCGTTTTAAGGAAAGGATACACTCTGTGTTGGAAGGACGGAGGCCAGAATCTTATCCGGCAGGTCGATGAGGTATCAGAGAAGGAAAAGATCACGGTCAGTTTTCTCAAGGGTGAGCTTGACTGTTTCGTCCAAACGGTAGACCGTAATAAGAAAATCGAATCACGTTTCACGATTCGAAAAGGGGAAAAGAGATGAGTGAAAAGAGTTTTGAGAAGTCTCTAGCTGAGTTAGAAAAAATTGTGGAAAAAATGGAGGAAGGGGGGCTTTTGCTCAATGAATCTCTCTCCCTTTTTGAAAAAGGGGTGAAACTGGCAAGGTTTTTGAGAGAAGAGCTGGACAAGGCCGAGAAAAAGATCGCCATCCTGCTGAAGGATGAAAAGGGGGAGATAAAAGAGGCCCCTTTTTCTCTTTCTGATGAGGATGAGGAAACAGAAGACTCCGAGAGCGAGGAGAATCCCAGTTCTGGGGGCGACGAAGAACTCCCCTTTTGAAGGATCATGAACATCGAACTCCGGCTAGCCCAAAAAAAAGAAGCGATCGATAGGAAGCTGGAAAGTATCCTCCCTCGCGGCGATTCTCTTCTTTACCAGGCGATGAGATACTCTGTTTTGGGAGGAGGGAAGAGGTTCCGCCCTCTTCTTCTTTTGTCCTCGGGGGAGGAATTTGGTGTCCGCGCAGAGGACGCCCTGCCTTTTGCCTGCGCAGTGGAGCTTATCCACAATTATTCTCTGGTCCATGATGACCTTCCTTCTATGGACGATGATGATTTCCGCAGAGGGGAACCCTCCTGCCATAAGGCTTTTGGGGAAGACATCGCTCTTCTGACCGGGGATGCCCTTCTGACTTTAGCTTTTGAGGTCATGGCATCTGCTCCACTGAAGAGGGGTTCTGATACGCAAAAGGAACAGGCTATCGTAGAGCTGAGCCTACATGCGGGCACTGAAGGTATGATCGGGGGTCAACTTTTGGATATTACTCTTTCACCCGAGACGATCTCCAAAGAGCTTTTCCATGAGCTCATACAAAAAAAGACGGCTGCGCTGATCACAGCCTCTGTGAGGATCGGCGCGATCCTTGGTGGCGCTAATGAGTCCCAGATGGAAGCCATCACTGCGTTTGGCGAAAACATCGGGCTGGCCTTCCAGACCAGGGATGACCTGTTGGATGCTTTGGAAGACACACAGAGGGAAGATGCTTACAGGCCCAATTCTGTTTCTCTATTCGGTCTCGATAAGGCGATAGAAAGGTTGGATGCCTTTGTCTCAGAAGGTCTGCAGGCACTCGTAAGAGGAGCTTTCGCTTCCGAAGAACTCCGCTTTCTTGCCAAGAAGCTCTTGGTTGTGAAAAATAAGGGTAAAAATGAACACAATTCTTGATCGTATTAAAAGCCCCAAAGATCTGAAAGATTGTTCCATGAAGGAGCTCTCTCAGCTGTCCAAGGAGATTAGATCGCTTATCATCGAGGTCGTCTCTAAGAATGGAGGGCATCTTTCGCCCAATTTGGGCGTAGTCGAGATGACGATCGCTCTCCACTATGTCTTTGACGCGCCGGAGGATAAAATTATCTGGGATGTCGGTCATCAATGCTACACGCACAAGATCTTAACGGGGAGAAAGGAACAGTTCTCCACTCTCCGTCAGCTCGATGGGCTGTGTGGGTTTCCCTGTCGTGAAGAAAGTGAGTATGACATCTATAACACGGGACATGCATCCACGGCGCTTTCTGCAGCTCTTGGGATGGCTGTGGCCCGGGACAAAGAGAACAAAGCGCACCAGGTGGTGGCGTTTGTGGGGGATGGAAGCCTTACGGGCGGAGTGGCCTGGGAGGCCCTCAACCAGAGCGGCCATCTTCGCGAGAAATTGATCATTGTTCTCAACTACAACGAGATGTCCATCTCGCTTAATGTCGGCGCCATGTCCAAGTACCTCTCCTATCTTGTCTCAGGGCAGCATTATCTGCGGATGAAGGATCATGCAAAGACGATTCTGAAGGCCATTCCTGCTGTGGGATGGCCCATGATCAAAGCCGGACGTGCGATCGAGGAAGTCATCAAAAAAACGTTCTTTCCGGGTTTGCTCTTTGAGGAATTGGGGATCCGGTATATCGGTCCTGTCCAGGGGCACAGTCTAGGCTCCTTGATCGAGGTGTTTAAGGATGCCAAGGCCTATGAGGGGCCTGTGTTGATCCTCTGTGTCACCAAAAAGGGAAAGGGGTATCCTCCGGCAGAGAGCAATCCTGCCAAGTATCACTCCGCATCTCCCTTTGATATCCAGACAGGAGAGTCGACAAGCACGGATACGAGGACAACCTATTCGGCTGTCTTTGGAGAGACCGTGGTTAACTTGGCTGATAAGGACGAAAAAGTTGTGGCCATAACCGCGGCAATGCCCGACGGGACCGGCCTTCGGGATTTTTCCCAACGGTTTCCGGATAGGTTTTTTGATGTGGGGATTGCCGAGCAGCATGCCGTCGATTTTGCCACAGGATTAGCCCTCAGCGGGTATAAGCCGGTGGTGGCCATCTACTCCACGTTCCTCCAGCGAGCATACGACCAGCTTTACCATGATGTCTGCCTCATGGACATTCCTGTCGTTTTCGGTCTTGACCGCTCGGGGATCGTTCCGGATGATGGCCCCACTCATCAAGGTATCAATGATATCGTCTTTCTCAGGCATCTTCCTAACATGATCGTTATGGCCCCGAAGGATGAGAATGAACTGCGGCACATGCTGAAGTCTGCACTCTCTTACGGCCATCCAGTCTCAGTGAGATTTCCTAAAGGAAAGGTCATCGGTGTCGATCAAGATGAGAAACTGGATGTAATCCCTCTCGGCAAGGGCGAGGTTCTCAAAGAGGGAAAGGACTTGCTTATAGCCTTTGGGAGCTTGGTCCATCCTGCTTTAGAGGCTGCAGCGAAGCTTGAAGACGACGGGATCGAGCTGGCTGTGGTGAATGCGAGGTTTGCCAAGCCTTTGGACGAAGACCTGATCCTATCCTATGCGAGATCCGGAAGTGTTATTTTGACCGTGGAAGAGGGTGTCACTGCAGGTGGGTTCGGCAGTGCGGTCCGGGAGCTTCTGGATCGTAAGAAGATATTTGATGTCCGGTTTAAATCCATCGGGCTTCCCGATGAGATATACCCTCTCGGTAAAGCCGACCAGATCAAAAAGATGTTCAAGCTTGATCCTGATGGGCTTGCCCAACAAATACGACAATTTTATGGAAAGTAATGCGGTGTTCGCCGTCTGTCCGTGCACACAAGCTCCAAAAGTTTCATGGGCATACTCTCTGTGCTTCAAACGGCGAGCGGAAACCAATGAAAGATAGGGCGGACAAGATCGTTGTCGACCGGGGGCTGGCCGAAAGCCATCACAAGGCGCAAGCCCTCATTTTAGCGGGTTTAGTGTATTCTGAAAGAGGACGTGTAGAAAAATCCGGACAATTGATTCCTGTTGAAACGAAGCTTTTCCTTAAGGAGACGATGCCTTACGTGAGTCGGGGGGGGTTGAAATTGAAGGAAGCTTTGGGGTCTTTCGCCATCGTTCCCGAGGGCAAGATCGCTGCCGATTTGGGCTGTTCGACCGGAGGGTTTACAGATTGTCTGCTGAAAGAAGGTGCAAAAAAGGTCTACGCAGTCGATGTGGATACAAAACAGATCGATGTACATTTGAGAGAGGACCTCAGAGTTGTTCTTATTGATAAAAACGCTCGTTATCTTGAACAAGATGACTTCCCGGATCCTCTCGATATTATCACTATGGACCTCTCCTTCATCTCTGTTCTCAAAGTCTTGCCCGCCATTAAAAATTTCTTAGGAAATGGGGAGCTCATTGCCCTTATCAAACCTCAGTTCGAAGTGAGCAGAGGACAGGTCGGAAAAGGCGGGATTGTCCGAGACCCCGATCGGCATGCAGAAGTTCTGCAGAGGATCCTTCAGCAAGCCGGCAGGATGGGATTTCCAGTCCAGGACTTGATGAAGACGTCTGTACGGGGGCAGAAGGGCAATCGGGAATTTTTTGTCCACTGGTCCTTGCATAAAGATGCGTTGACCCATGCACAAACGCAGAAATTAATCAAGGAGGCCGTTTGGGATGGATAACATCAAACGAGTGGGTTTTGTGATCAAGCCTCATGCACCTCAAGTGGATAAAATACTGGTGGAATTGATCCAGTATTTTGAGACAAAGAGCATAAAATGCCTTCTGGAAGATGTAGCCGCGATGAAATTCCAGCGTAAAGATGGAGTGCCACGAGAGAATATCCCCGAGCAGGTGGATCTCGTCATCGTAATAGGAGGGGATGGGACCCTTTTGAGTGTCGCTCATTTAGCGGCCCAGAAGAACGTCCCCGTTATGGGGGTCAACTTGGGGAGGCTCGGATTTTTAACTGACGTCCCGCTCGATGAGATGGCTTTGACCCTTGATTCTTTTTTGGGGGGGAACACAAAGATCATCAGTCATCGACAGATGTTGGAGGCAGACACAAAGGGCGGGACCTTTTACTGCTTGAATGATTTTGTGATCAACAAAGGGGCCCTCGCCCGGATGATCCAGTGTGCCATTTGGATCGACGGAAAAGAGATCGCCACATCCAAAGCCGACGGTCTCATCATATCGACACCAACGGGCTCAACGGCCTATTCCCTGTCTGCAGGTGGCCCCATTATCCAACCCAATATTCCGGCCTTTATCATCGTTCCCATCTGTCCTCACACGCTTTCCTTCCGGCCGATGGTCATCTCTGCCGAATCGACGCTGAAGATCGAGCTTGTCACAGGGGGGGAAGAAGTCTGGTTCACCCTCGATGGCCAGAGGGGAGGTTTGATGGAGGAGAATGATACCGTCGAGGTCAGACGCAGCCAACTCACCCTGCAGTTGATCTCTTCGCCAAAAAGGAATTACTTCGACCTCCTTCAAGAGAAACTCGGCTGGGGCTGATTGACATTTAAAAGGGCCAAGATTATGATGATTTCGCCATGAGTTCAAAGCTGAGAGTGATTTTTATCTCTGCGGAAGTGGCGCCCTTTGCCAAGTCGGGAGAGTTGGCGGATGTGGCGAGCGCTCTTCCCAAGTATCTCTCTTATCTGGGCATGGAGGTCTCGGTGTTCATGCCAATGTACAGGCGTCCCGAGATCGAGTCTCTGCCTAAGAAAATCATGGCTTCGGACCTTTCCGTTTCTATTGGAGAAGTCAAGGCGAAGGCCCGTGTTTATAAAAGCGAACTGGGTAAGTATGATATCTACTTCATCGATAATGCCAAGTATTTTTTACGTGAGAACATCTACGGAACCGGAAGGGGCGAGTACCTGGATAATGATGAACGGTTCGTCTTTTTCAACCGAGCGGTGTTGGAGTTTCTTCTCAACGCAAAAATGTCTGCGGATATTATCCACTGCAACAATTGGCCAACAGCTTTGATCCCCCTGTTCCTCAAGACACAGTATGCAAAAAAAAACCGGCTCTCCAATGTCGCTACGGTCTTCACTCTCCACAACATATCCTATCAGGGGGAATTCCCACCTGAAACACTGTCTCTGACGGGCTTGAATTGGAGTTATTTCAGCCAGCTTTCTTTGAACGGGAAGTTCAACTTTCTTAAAGCGGGGATCCTTTTTTCCGATGCGATCAACACTGTCAGCTCTTCCTATAAACGGGAAATTCTCACCAAGAAGTATGGATTCGGTTTGCAGGAACTGCTCAAACAGAGGAAGAGTGTTTTTTCCAGCATCCGGAACGGTGTGGATTATGAGATCTGGGATCCCGAGAGAGACCCCTACATTGAAAGCAATTATTCCGCATCCAGCTTGGAAGGGAAGGACATAAACAAGCGTGACCTCTGTCGGGAGTTCGGGCTTACCATCGATCCTGGAGTGCCTCTGATCAGTGTTGTCTCCTACATGACTGTCAATAAAGGATTTGATATTTTGCTGGAGGCCATGGGAAAGTTGATGGAAATGGACCTGGGATTCGTGATCCTTGGTCATGGGGACGAACAGTATGAGAGGGCATTTTTATCCCTCCAGAAACAGCATTTGGGACGTTTGGCGGTCAAGGTAGATATGAGCCCATCCTTGTTGCATAAGGTAGCCGCGGGGGTGGATATCGTTCTTGTCCCTTCCCGTTACGAGCCCTGCGGATTGAACCAGTTGTACAGCTTCCGGTATGGGAGTGTTCCTGTTGTGAGGGCAACGGGTGGATTGCGAGAAACAGTGAAGCCATTCAACGCGAAGACGCTCAAAGGAAATGGCTTTGTGTTCAGAGAGTACAGTTCGGAGGCTCTGGTTGAGGCCGTAAAACGAGCCCTGCGATGGTACAAAAAACCTAAAATGTGGAAAATGATCATGCAGAACGGGCTCACAGAAGACTTTTCTTGGGAACAAGCAGCCAAGAGGTATGCTAAGCTCTACGAGAGATCATTGCAAATAAAGAGAGGAGGCTAAATTGTCCGAAGATATTTTTAATGTGACTGATGACACATTCGAAGAGGAAGTGCTCAAGGCAGAGCTTCCTGTTCTTGTGGATTTTTGGGCCGTATGGTGTGGCCCCTGCCAAATGGTCGCTCCCACAGTGGAGTACTTGGCTCAAAATTATAAGGATAAGTTGAGGGTTGCCAAGATGAATGTGGACGATAACATGAATGTTCCTGCCAAATACGGCATCATGAGTATCCCGGCCCTTCTTCTTTTTAAGGGCGGAGAGGTTGTGGAGACCGTCATTGGAGCCCTCCCTCAAGACAAGATCGTGGATACGGTAGCAAAACACCTATGAGTCAGACACACGACGTCATCATACTCGGTGCAGGCCCTGCGGGGTTGTCCTCTGCCATTTACACGGGACGGGCCATGCTCGACACCCTTATCCTCGAGAAAGGTGCGCCTGGAGGTCAGATCCTTATGACGGATTTTATCGAGAATTATCCGGGTTTTCCCGAAGGGATCGCTCCCGTCGAGTTGATGGAGAGTTTCCGGAAGCAGGCCGAACGCTTTGGTGCAAAGATCGGCATCGATACGATCAAAGAGCTCCAGAGAGAGGGCCAGCTCTGGAAAGTGTGCGGCAATAAAAATGAATACCTAACGCGCGCAGTCATCATCGCCACAGGATCGAATTTCAGGAGACTCGGCGTCAAAGGGGAAGGGAAATTCACAGGGCGAGGTGTTTCCTACTGCGCCACTTGCGATGGATTCTTTTTTAGGGACAAGGTTGTGGCTGTTGTGGGAGGTGGGAACTGGGCGCTTACAGAGGCCATTTTCCTGACAAAATTTGCCCGCCGAGTTAAAATGATCCACCGGCGTGACCAATTCAGAGCCGAAAAGATCCTTCAAGCGCGGACACTCGCCCATGAAAAGATGGAGGTGCTCTGGGATACGGTGATCGAAGAGATCTCGGGAGACACCACACTTAAGTCCCTCACTGTCAAAAATGTCAAAACGGGTGAGCTGACAGAGCTCAAAGTGGATGGTTTGTTTGTCTCCATCGGCACAGTCCCCAATTCAGAATTCGTGAAAGACCTTCTCAAGCTCAACGAATGGCGGGAAATTGTTGTGGGAAAAAAGATGAAGACATCCCAACCCGGAATCTTCGCTGCTGGAGATGTGACCGATGCCTGCCCCGAGCAAGTGGCCACTGCAGTGGGCACGGGTGTGGCAGCAGCCATTGCCACCGACGAATACCTCCAGTCCCTCGCATAAATTCTGAGTGCAAAAATTCTGTGACGGGATTATTCTCTGAGTTTATTTTCCAGCTCTTCGATGCGTTTCTTGAGTTTCCTGAATTCCCGGATCAGATCATAGAGCTGGGGGATGGCGGCCCAGGCTTTGCGCCAGGTCCTGATATCGAGATGCGGGCTTCCTGAAACAAAGGAACCGGAGGGAAGGTTTTTTGTGATCCCAGACTTTGCGGCGATAATGACGTTGTCTCCGATCGTAATGTGGTCGGGGATCCCCACTTGGCCGCCAGCGATGAAATTTTTTCCGACCTTCGAGCTCCCGGCAATTCCTGTCTGTGCGGCCAAGATGCTATCCGGTCCGATCTCCACACTGTGGGCGACCTGAACGAGGTTGTCGATCTTCGTTCCTCTCTTGATGATGGTTTCGCCCAAAGCGGCTCTGTCGACGGTTGTGTTTGCGCCTATCTCCACATCGTCTTCGATGATGACGATCCCCTTTTGGGGGATTTTGATGTGAGATCCGTCTTTGGCCTTTTGGAATCCAAAGCCGTCAGATCCTAAAACCACTCCGTTGTGCAGGATGACGTGGTTGCCGATCCGGGTGTTCTCTCTGATGGACACAAAGGAATGGCACATGACCTCCTTTCCGATCTTGACTCTCGGGTATACGGAGACGAAGGGGAATAAAACAGAACCGTCCCCGATTTCGACGTCTTCGTCGATAAATACAAAGGCACCGATAGCCACATCCTTCCCGATCGTGGCAGAGGGAGAAACCAGAGCCTGGGGATGGATGCCGGGCTCAGGACGGTAGGGTGTGTAAAAAAACTCCAACGCCTTTATGAATGAAATATAGGGATGTTCAGAGTGTATTGTAGGGATCCTGTCGGATTTTTCCTCGATGGTCACGATGGCTGCCGAGGCTTTTGTTTTCTCCAGTGAATTTCTGTATTTGGGGTCAGCGAGAAAAACGAGGTCTCCCTTATCAGCCCTTTCCAAGCTGGAAACGTCATGGATGGGGGTGTTCCCGTCCCCTTCGAACCGACAGTCTAGGTGACGGGCCAGTTCTTCCACTGTTGTGCACTTGGGGCGGTTTTTATGCGGTCTTTTCATGGATCCTCTCATTGAGGACAGCAGCCAGCTCTGCTCCCCAAAGCAGTATGACAAGGGAGAAGCTCAGCCACAGGAGGAAGAAGATGATCGATGTGATCGTTCCCTGCAGGAGTTTGGAGAGCACGATGCCGATAGCCGAGAAGTGGGCCACATAAAAAGCGAACAGCCTTTTGAAGATCTCCCAGAGGAGAGCGCCGATAAAGGCAGAAACGACCGCAGCTTTTGTGTAGACTTTGACCTCAGGAATGAATTTGTAGAGAGAGAAAAAGAACAGAAATGTCAGAGTGAACGGGATGAGGTATTGGAGAAAAAAATTGTTGACCAAGGACACGGCCTCAGGATTGATGTTGTTGGCAACAAACGGGCTTTCCTGGATGATCCTGTTGATGGCTGTCCAGACAGCGGTGATGGACAGAGAGATCAGCATGATGATCCCTATGACAAACAGCAGGATGTATTCCATAAGCCGGCTGTAGAAGAAGGTTTTTTGCTGGTTTGCTCTGAAGATGGAGTTTATGGCATTGATCAGGTTTGAAAACAAAAAACTGGCAGCGATGAAAGACCCTGCCAGGCCGAACCATCCGAGATTGGAGATGTTTTGGGAAAGATACTGGAGCCTTTCGAAAAAGGCGGGGTCTAGCTGAGCGAAGAACTCATCGTTGAAGATGTTCAGACTGCGGAACGCGATTTCCGAATTCCCGAGAATACGTGTGGAAACAAAGGTAAAAAGCGCAACCAGGGGGATGGAACACATCAGGGCAAAGTAGGAGATGATGATCGCATAATTGCCGCACTTGTCCTGCGCAAACCTCTGGAAGGTTTTTTTGACGACCTGGAAAACTACAGAATTTTTCAACGTCTCACAGGATGATCACTGGTGCTTTATTGGTAGTTTCCCCACTGGACATTGATGATCATGATGGTGATCAGAAGGGCGTATATGACCAGTGTCTCGATGAGCACGAGCCCGAAAATGAGAATGAACCTGATCGTGGGAGCTCCTCCTGGATTTCTGGATATCCCTTCGCACGCACTGCTGATGGCTTTGGCTTGGCAGAACGCTCCTGCCGCAGCGGCCAGCGTGATGATGGCGCCTCCAACAATGATGGACAATTTGTAGAGCATCGCTCTCTCTTCACTCACTGCTGCATCTTGAGCCAAAAGGGGCGCGCAAAAAAGGATCATGAAGAAAACCAGCATACCGGATGCCTTGAGCTTTGAATTCATCATTATACTCCTTATATTAATGTTCCTCTTCGTGGGCCACAGCTCCTGCAATATAAATGCAGGCCAACAACACGAAGACGAAAGATTGGATGACGGCAGTGAATATCGCTATTGCCATAAAGGGAAGCGGCAGGAAAAATGGAACGATGGACGCCATGATGACGATAAGCACTTCTTCGGCGAAAATATTCCCGAAGAGTCGAATGGAGAGGGAAACGGGACGGGAGAAATGGCTGATGATCTCTATGGGGACCATGAGCGGAGCCAAAAGGGGGATTGGTCCAGCGAAGTGTTTAAGATATTTCAAAAGGCCTTGTGCTCTGATGCCCTGGAGGTGATAGTACACAAAGACAACAAGAGCACAACCTATTGTGACGTTGAGTTTGCTCGTGGGAGACATGAATCCGGGAACCAGTCCGATGAGATTGCAAAAAAGAATAAAGAGCCCCACGGTAGCGATGAGCGGCAGGTATTTTTTCCCCTGTTCTCCGATCGTGTCCACGAGCAATCCTTCAAAGGTCTGAATGATGAGCTCAAGGACGCTCTGACGCTTGGAGGGGACGAGGGAGAGTTTTCGGGAAGAGAGGCCTAATAACAGGGTTAGCAAAAGCGCAACGACCAGGCACATGACGATGTAATCCGGCACGAGGTGCTCGGGGTCTGCAACATGGATCCCCAGCCAGCTGAGAAGAGTTGCCAGAGGCTTACCGAAGACTTTGTTGAAAAGGTCGACGATGAATAAACTGTGCTCTAATTTTTCCATTCTTTTAGCTTAGAGAGTCCTACAACAGCCTCTAACAGAAAAACAACAATAAGCGTGGAAAATCCTGCTGCAAAAGCCAATATTTTCTCTGAAAAGAAGAGAATTATAATAAAAAAGATACCAAGAATCAATAGAAGTCGGATGCTGTATACAGCGATCCCTGACCGTAAAGCCTTCTTTTTCCCAGAGGAAAGGAATCTGGAGATGGCCTGCCTCATCCAGATAAAGTTGATGGCGGCCAAGATCCCACCGGCAAAAACGAGTGCAGCGCTCACCCCGTCGAACACAATCCAGGTGCCGACAGCAAGGACCAAGGATAACAGGACAATCTCCTGAGGGATTCTCTTGAGGATGCGTTCCTCTTCCCCGGCTAGGTTGTCTTTTTCTGGATCTGTCATCGTTCACATGTCCTTATCTTTATCAAGGTATTTTTTTAATCCTCTGATGAGACTGTAAAACCCGGAGGCTGTCCCGAAGAGAAAAAAGAGGACCAAGAGCCAAGGGCGAGTTCCTAAAAGCTTATCGAGGTAGTATCCGATAAACAGTCCCACAGCGATGGAAGACGGCAGCATGAGTCCCAATGAACTCAACCCTGCGAGTTTTTTATAGTTGATCCTTGACCTGTCGTCGTCCCTCATATCTCTTGATCGATGGGCTCACCTTTGCCCAAACGACTGAACTTTTTGAGCAAATAAAGTCCGCCTCTCACGTCCTGCTTTTTACGTCTAACCCCGTTTTAAAGGAGCAAAGCAAAGGAATTATCGTACGAATTGGATGGGCTGTCAAGGTGATTTCTTGTGTGATTTATAGGGGGAAGCTTATTGATAATCAAGAGAGGGTTGTGTAACATTGTATTTAATGATCCATAAATGTAAGCAGTGGACTCTCTGTGTCCTTGTCCTCGTAGCAGGCCTCTGTCCTATGGCTTTTGGCCAGACACAGACCACCGGCTTGCCACAGACTGCCGATCAAGACTCGACAGAAGAGGTTCCCTTTCGAGTGATCGCCAATTATAAGGAACAGCTGGAGAATCGGATCATCGCCAGGGGCAATGTGGAGATCCACTACAAGACGATCAAGCTGTTTGCCGACAGGGTCGAATTGGATACCGAAACCAAAGATGTTTTCGCTGAAGGCCATGTTGTGATCCAGACACCCGGAGATGTGATCAGTGTGGAACGCATCCAGTTCAACCTCGATTCTCGACTGGGAACCTTCCAAAACGTCTTCGGCCGTTCTTTGCCCAATATTTTTTACGAAGCAGAAACGGTCGAGAAGACGAGCGAAGACATGTATAGGTTGACCAAAGGGAATTTCACCTCATGCACCCAGCCGACTCCGCGATGGCGCTTCTCTTTTTCCAGAGCAAACCTCAAAAAAGCCGACTATGTGGAGATGTGGAATTCTGTGGTCAGGGTAAAGAAAATCCCGATCCTCTACTTCCCCTATCTCAAGTATCCTTTGGATCAAGAAGGGGCCACCGGTTTCCTGATGCCAAAGTTAGGGTACAATGGGCAGAAAGGGTTCAATTACTCCCAGAGCTTCTACTGGGCCATAAGGCGGAACATGGATTCCACGATCAACATGGACTATTACTCAACCCAAGGATTGGGAGGTGGTCTTGAATACCGATACATGTTCACCCAAGGGACAGGAGGCCAGCTGAACCTGTATTACTTCAAATTCAAGAATGACCCTGAACTGGAATTGCCCGAAAATGCCTACCTCATCCGTTTCAGCCACAACCAGCCTCTCCCCTATGCGTTCAACCTCGTGGCGGACGTGGATTACCAAAGCTCGTATGAATTTCTCCGAGAATTCGACAATAACTTTAGACGTGCGGTTGTGTCCAACCGCCGCTCTCAGGTGTTTCTCCAGAGAGCATGGTCTTATTTCAACCTGAGCATGCGCGCTTCCCGATTCGAAACCTATTACACGGACAGGGAAAACTCCATCATTCGCTACAGCCTCCCGGAGGTCGGATTCTCTTCTTCACAGATCAAGCTGATTTCACCGCTCTACTTTTCTTTTTACTCATCCTTCAGTGCCTGGAAGTACGGATGGGCTTATGCTAACCGGCAGGGCACAGATTACAAGGAAAATTATGAAGATGGCACGCAGAGAAACTCACAGAGCATCTCTTTCTCTCCTGTGCTCACCCTGCCATTCACCTCTATCCCCTGGTTGGTCATCAATTCCTCCTTGGCATCCAACATGTCCTTCGATCTCCAGAGTTATGCTCCGAACACCAAGAACATCGTGGCCGAGCCCATCCTCAGAAAGAACTTCACTTTCAACATAGAGTTTATCGGGCCCACGTTCAACAAGATATTCTTGGATGATGAAGACGAACCAAAAGTCAAACATATCATCGAACCCACTTTTTCCTACCGGTACGAAAGCCCGGTCGAACAGTCCGACCGTGTGATAACCTCGGCCCGCTATTTTACACGCGCTCATTATGTCAGTTACGGTTTGACCACTCGAGTTCTCGTCAAGGTCGACAAAATGCCGCGAGAGATCTTCACTTTTGGGTTGAGTCAGATCTACTTTCTGAGCCCTGAAGACAGTCCCATGCAGGGCTTTGAGGTGGACGGAAAAATTCCTGAATTTTCAGACATTAACGGGTATTTGAGGTATTACCCCGGGACCAAACACAGTATCGATTTTTCCATGGCCTTTAATCATTACCACACGAGGTTTTCGCATCTCCGGTTGGGGGCGAACTGGGGTGCTCCTTCGGACAACCTGTTTCTCAGGGTCAGTTGGTACAGGAGTCTGAATCCCTATTTTGACAACACATGGGGCGAGCGGCATCAGGTCAGCTTTTATACCGGCTTTAAAATCCCAAAGATCAACCTCGATGCCCTCGGAACCCTGGATTACAACATCAAGGAGAGAAAGCTTCTTTACGCGGCCTTCTCTGTTGTTTACCACTACCAGTGTATTGATTTTAAGGCAGATGTTAAGATATTCTATTTCCGGGAGAAACCCGAGGCTCAGTTCGGCATTTCCATCGGACTGGGGAATATTGGGATAACCACCGATTTTCTTGGAGGTCTAACAGATAGCGAACATGCACGAACAAACAATCCCTATTAGGATAGTGATAAAGCACACAACTAAAAAAATCATCGATTCAAAGGTAAGGAGTCAAACATGAAAGGCCTGATTTTGAGCGGAGGGAAGGGAACCAGACTTCGTCCCCTGACTTTTACACAGGCTAAACAATTGGTCCCTGTGGCCAACAAGCCTGTCCTGTTTTACGGGATCGAAGCACTCCAGGAAGCCGGGATCGAAGAGATCGGCATCGTTGTTGGAGATACCAAAGATGAGATCAAAGCTGCTGTGGGGGATGGTTCGCAATGGGGGATAAAAATCACCTATATCGAGCAGGAGGCTCCCCTGGGATTGGCCCATGCCGTAAAAATTTCTGAGGAATTCCTGGACAAAGAGCCTTTTGTAATGTATCTTGGCGACAACATCCTCAAAAGCGGCATCAAATCTCTGGTTGATGAGTTCAAAGAGAAAAAACCCAACTCGCTCATCCTTCTCACGGAGGTTCCGAATCCTCAGATGTTCGGCGTCGCCGAGCTCGATGGAGAACGAGTGAAGAGGCTGGTTGAAAAGCCCAAAAAGCCGGCGAGCAACCTGGCTCTTGTTGGGGTCTACATGTTCGACTCCCATATCTTCGAGGCTGTCAATGCCATAAAACCATCCTGGAGGAATGAGCTAGAGATCACAGATGCCATTCAGTACTTGATCGAACACGGGCTTGTTGTCCATCCCCATCTGGTCTCGGGTTGGTGGAAAGACACGGGTAAACTCGAAGACATTCTTGATGCCAACCGGCTGATCCTTGAACGCATAACAAGACAGGTCGAAGGCCAGGTGGATGAGGAATCCAAGGTCAGTGGAGAGGTCATCATCGAGAAGGATGTTCGTGTCGAGAACAGCATTATCAGAGGGCCTGCCATAATCGGAGCAAAAACCGAGGTCATTCATGCTTACGTGGGTCCGTTTACATCCATCCAGAAAGAGTGCCGCATCGTCCGGACTGAGATCGAGAACAGCATCGTGCTCCAAGGAAGCGAGATCTGCGACATCGGGAGCAGGATCGACGAAAGCTTGATCGGCCGGGAAACGAAGATATATAAGTGCCCGCCCAAGCCTTCCGTCTATCGCTTCATGGTGGGCGACAAAAGCGAGATCGGGATCAAATGAAGAATATACAGAAAAACGATTTTAAGGGAGTCAGGGATGATTGAGGGAGTCAAGATTAAACAACTCAGAGTGATTCCAGACCAAAGAGGCCGGCTCATGGAGATCCTGCGGGCCGATGACGATCTTTTCGTGAAGTTCGGACAGGTGTACATGACGACGACCTATCCCAGGGTCGTCAAAGCTTGGCACTTGCATAAAAAGCAGATAGACAACATCGCCTGTGTGCAGGGAATGATCAAGCTTGCCGTATACGACCCAAGAGAGGACTCGCCCACATATAAGGAAGTCAATGAGTTCTATCTGGGCACTCACAACCCGCTCCTTGTCCAGCTTCCTGCAGGAGTCTACCATGGATGGATGTGTGTAAGCCAAGAGGAAGCCATTGTCGTGAACGTCCCCACCGAAGTGTATGATCGAGAGAATCCCGACGAGTTTCGTCTGGACCCCCATCAGAACGACATTCCCTACGACTGGAGAAGGCGGGATGGCTGAAGAGCGGACCATCTCGGGGAAAACCCTACTTGTCACAGGAGGGGCTGGATTTATCGGCAGCAATTTTATCCATTATTGGCTCAAGAAATACCCGGATAGCCGGATCGTCAACCTGGACAAACTGACCTATGCAGGAAACCTGGATAACCTCAAAGAGATCGAAGATGACCCCAGGCACGAATTTGTCCAAGGGGATATCTGTGATCACGATCTCGTGCGTGAGGTCTTTCAGAGGATCGATGGTGTTGTCCATCTGGCTGCCGAAACTCACGTAGACCGCTCCATATTGGATGCTGGGGAATTTGTGAAGACAGATGTGCTCGGCAGCTTTGTGCTCTTTGAGGCCTGTCGGCAGGCTGAAATTGAGTTCTTCATACATGTTTCCACAGATGAGGTGTATGGAAGTCGGGAGGAAGGGTTTTTCCAGGAGGATGATCCTCTCAATCCAACGTCACCCTATTCGGCGAGCAAGGCTGGCGGGGACCGCTTAGCCTATGCGTACACAAAGACATATGGTCTACCGATCATCATTTGCCGGCCAAGCAACAATTACGGGCCCTACCAGTACCCCGAAAAATTCATCCCTCTTTTCACGACAAACGCCCTCGAGGATAAACCTCTTCCCCTCTACGGAAAAGGATTGAATGTCCGAGACTGGCTCTTTGTGGAAGACAACTGCCGGGCGATCGACACACTCATCCGGAGAGGGCATTTTGGGGACGTCTACAACATCGGTGCGAATGACGAGGTGACGAATATTGTGGTGGCTGAGCGGATATTGGAAGTCCTGGGGAAGCCAAAAAGTCTGATCAAATATGTCCCGGACCGTCAGGGACATGACCTGCGCTACGCCCTGGATTGTAGCAAAATTCACGACTTGGGCTGGAAGCCGGTAAAGAGATTCGAAAACGGGTTGGAGGAGACTGTGCGTTGGTATGAGGAGTATCCTGACTGGTGGAAAAAGATCAAGGAGAAAAGCAAGGAGTTCAAAAGCTTTTACGAGACCTACTACCAGAAACGAAAATAATATCCAACACCATAAATGACTGAGAAGGAGGAGGTTCAATGAAAGTTCTGATCACTGGGATTACAGGGTTTGCAGGAAGTCATCTCGCTGATTATATCTTGGCTGATTTTCCCGACGTCGAACTCTTCGGATTGGTGCGTTGGCGGAGCCGGATGGAAAATGTGATCCACATCCAAGATTCGGTGAGTTTTTGCGAAGGTGACCTCAAGGACATCGTCTCCTTAAGAAAATGCCTTGCAGAGATAAAACCTGACCGCATATTCCATCTTGCCGCACAGAGTTTTGTTCCGACGTCTTGGAAGTGCCCCTCTGAGACGTTTGCCATCAATGCGATCGGGCAGATCAATCTTTTTGAAGCGTGTCTCTCGCTCGGCCTGTCTCCGAAGATCCAGGTGGCCGGCTCGAGTGAAGAATATGGCTTTGTCCAACCGGACGAACTCCCCATGACAGAGACCAATCCTTTGCGGCCTCTCAGCCCTTATGCCGTCAGCAAAGTCGCTCAGGACCTGCTGGCATACCAGTATTTTCAAAGCTACGGGTTGAGGACAGTACGCACCCGTGGCTTTAACCACACGGGCCCGCGCAGGGGAGACGTCTTTATTTGCTCGAACTTTGCCAAACAGATCGTAGAGATCGAGAAACAAAAGAGAGATCATGTGATCTTCGTCGGGAATCTGGATGCCAAGAGAGATTTTACGGACGTTCGTGACACGGTGCGTGCCTACTGGCTGAGTCTGGAAAAGGGAGAAGAGGGTGAGGTCTATAACATCGGGTCGGGCAAGGCCCATTCCATGAGAGAGATCCTGGACATGCTCCTTGAGATGAGCGATGCCGATGTGAAAGTCGAGGTCGACCCGGAGAGACTGCGTCCTTCAGATGTCCCCATACTCGAGTCAGATTGTTCCAAGTTCCGTGCTCTGACAGGGTGGGAGCCTCGCATCCCTTTTAAACAGTCCCTTCTGGACCTCCTGGATTATTGGAGAGAGACGATTTGAAACGGAAAGTGTTCATAACGGGAGCCACAGGCTTTGTCGGCTCCTATCTCAGTCAAGAGCTCAAGTCTTCGGCAAACATCATCTATGGGACTTGCTATCCTGAAAGGCCCGAGGACTGTGATCGAACGGTCGCAGATAAGATCTATTATCAAGATATCAGAGATGCCAAGGGAATGGCTGCACTCATCGAAGAGATCCGTCCCGATCGGATTTTCCATCTCGCGGCTGTCTCCAGCGTTAAACGATCTTGGGATCAAAGGGAAGAGACATTCGAGACAAACCTCGCCGGAACATACCATCTCTTTGAAGCCATTAGACGATTTTCTCCTCAAGCAAGGATCCTCTACGTCAGCTCCTCAGACGTTTACGGAGTGTTGGCTCCTGTCAAAAGAGCTCTTTCTGAAGATGATGCTATCGAGCCTGTCAATCCGTATGCGTTCACAAAGATATCCGGAGAATTGCTCGCCAGGTTTTACTCTCGGATTGAAGGGCTCGATATCGTTCTTGCCAGGCCCTTTCCCCACACCGGTCCGGGTCAGAGCGCGGACTTTGTTTGTCCGGATTGGGCGCTCCAGATCGCTCAGATCGAGAAGGGAGACCGTGAGCCGGTCATGAGGGTTGGGAATACGCAGGTCCAGAGAGATTTTTTGGATGTGAGAGATGTGGTGAGGGCGTATGATCTTCTTATGGAAAAAGGCCAGAAAGGAGAAGTCTATAACATCTGTTCGGGCCGGGCGATCGCTCTCAAGGATGTGCTGGACATGCTTCTGTCCTTTACCTCTGGGGCGATAGATGTCCAAGTTGATCCTCACAAGTTGAGGAAAACGGATATCCCTCTTCTTGTGGGAAACAATCAAAAAATCCAGCGTACGACGTCTTGGGAACCCAAGATCCCTATGAAACAGACGCTGGGGGACCTTCTGGAGTACTGCCGCTCCACCCTTGTCTAAAGTGGAGTCGGCTGTAAGTATCCCCAAAACCGTGGTGGCATGAATACACATGCGTTATTGAGTGTCCCAATTGTGTAGTGGAGAAAATTCATTTATTTTTCCTCGCTGGAGAAACTGAGAGTGTTTTCGCAATCACCAATTGGGATACTCGGATATCATTCATCACGGATTTGGAAACCTTACTAGTCAGGCTGCCCATTTGTAATGCGTGGCCATATGTGTTTTACTACCCAGACATTTTGTTTTTGAAAAGACGAAATTAATATTGGTTCGAGGAGATCTTTATGAAAAAATTTTTAGCGTTATACATCCTCCTTGCGTTCCTCATCATAGGGTGTTCTTCAAAAACAGAAGATTTCAAGCTTAAGGAGGGGACAGAGGAGTACCAACTGGCGAAAGACCTCTCTGTCACGCTCCCCTCGCTCGACCCTGATCTGAATAAAGTTCTGATCAGCACCAATGAATTCAATGTCACAACAGGAGAAGTCATACAAGGCCTTCATGAAAACTTTGGGAGTCGCGTTCTCCAACTCAAGGATTTCGAAGCAGCCCGGCTCAAAGATCTTATTGAGAAGAATGCTGTGCAGTTGGCAGAAAAAAATCTGTTACTGGGAGAAGCGATAAAAGCGAAGGGCACCGTAACTGTTGAGGAACTAAGCGCTGTTTTGAAAGAACAATACACGCGTGCCGGTAGCGAGGAGAAATATCTCGAGATGTTAGAAGGTCAAGGACTTGATATCGCTTTCATAAAGAAAAATCTCGAGGAGGAGTTGAAAATCCGCCAGTTTCTGGATAAAAAGCTCGCCAGTATGACAAAAGTTACTGAAGAAAAGATCCAGCAGGCATACCAAAAAGACAAAACCGCATCCGTCCGGCACATCCTGTTGCTCACCCAAGGGAAAAGCGATCCTGAGAAAGTGGAGGCCCATAAAAAAATGGAAGAACTTCTTGCCCGGGCGAGAAACGGAGAGGACTTTGCTGCCCTTGCCAAAGAATATTCCGAGGACCCTGGCTCAAAAGAGGATGGGGGTCTGTATGAAGATTTTGAGAGAGGGAAGATGGTGAAGCCCTTTGATGATGCGGCCTTTTCCGTTCCGGTGGGCGAGATCAGTGATATTGTTGAAACGACCTACGGGTATCACATCCTCCTTGTGGTCGACAGAAAAAAAGAAACGCGGCCTTTGGATGAAGTTCGGGTGGAGCTGGAAGATCAACTGAAACAAGCCACGCAGGCCGAAATATTTGAAACCTATTTTTCTGAGCTTAAGGAGAAATCGGGATTCGAGATCATTCCTCTCTAGCCTGAATAATCCAGGCTGGCTGATGGCTGAAATTTCGTGGAGTTAGAGGTTGAGTTCCAGTTGATTGTCTTTGATGATCTTTCTCTCTGCTTCGATCTTTGCGAGCACATCGGGAGTGACGTCTCCCGTGGGATAGACCCCGCTAAAACAGGCGCTACAAAACGTTTGGAGTTTCTTATTCCCTAGACTAACAGCCTTCTCGAGGTCCTCTAAAGATTGGTAGATGACCTTGTCCGCTTTCAGCTTTTTGGCGATTTGGTCGACGCTTGCGTTCCTTGCGATAAACTCGGCCTTGGTCTGCATATCGATACCGTAGACACAGGGATGCCGCAGGGGGGGAGAGTAGGCCGCAAAATAAACCTTTTTTGCCCCGCATTCCCGCACCAGATCGATGATGGCCCGGGATGTGTTTCCCCTCACGATGCTGTCATCGACGAGAAGCACATTCTTACCCTTCAATTCGGAGACTATGGGATTGAGTTTCTGCCGAATAGAAGATTTTCTGGACTGGTCGCTGGGCATGATGAAGGTCCGTCCGATATAGCGGTTCTTGACGAGGGCTTCCCTGTAACGCAGTTGGAGGATACGTGCGATCTCCACAGCTGCATCCCGCGCCGAATCAGGGACTGGGACCACCACATCGATGTCGAGGTTCATAGTTCTGATCTTTTCGGCCAGGAAACGGCCCAGATGGACCCGACAGTCGTAGACATTGACGTTATCGATGAAGGAATCAGGGCGGGCGAAATACACCCATTCAAAAAGGCAGGGAGAATGCGGACAGTCCGCAAGCTTCTTTGTATGAATGTCACGGTTTTTATCGATGAAGAGCGCTTGACCGGCCTCGATGTTTTGGACGTTTTTGAAATTCATGATGTTCAAGCTTACACTTTCCGATGCCACAGCATACGAGGGGATGGGGCCATCGTCCCGACTCCCATAAACAAGAGGTTTAATCCCGTAGGGATCGCGGAAAGCAACAAGACCTTGCTCTGCAATATAGGCCACTACAGAATAACTGCCCCTGACTTTTTCATAGACACGCCGGACAGCGTTGAATATGTGTTGGGGCGTCAGTTTTTTGATGTTCTGATCGACGAGTTCCTGTGCGAAAATGTTCAGAATGGCTTCCACATCGTTATCGGAATTGAGCAAACGTTTGTGCTTGTCAAAAAGGACCTGTTTGATTTCTTTATAATTGATGACGTTTCCGTTGTGGGCCATCATGATCCCGAACGGCGAATTGATGAGGAAGGGCTGGGCCTCATCGCCACCGTAACCGCCAATTGTGGGATACCGGGTATGGCCGATTCCGATGGTCCCATTCAAACGCTTGAAATGCTCCTCTGTGAAGATGTCCCTCACAAGACCGTTTCCCTTTTTTGTATGAAACCGTCCATCGTACGTTATGATCCCGGCTGAATCCTGACCTCTGTGTTGAATGGCCAACAATCCTTGATAGAGATCCTTAAAAACGTGATCGTTCCCGTGGATTCCTATAACGCCGCACATTCTTTATCTCGTTTTATTACAATATCCAGAAACACTACCATTATACTCGTTTTTTTTACGAATTGAACGAAAAACGGAAAAAAGTAAACATTTCTAAATCCGTGATGAATGACATCCGAGTGTCCCAATCGGTGATTGCGAAAACGAACAACGGGACAGCAGTGCGACTCTATTTCAATATAGGGACCGTTTCCCAAACGGTCCGTTCGGGGAACGGACCCTACATAAAAAGAAACCTGCCTTATGTTTTTAGGCTTGGTTCCGGGCTTCCCTCACATCTCCCTCAGGGAGATATACCATGCCTGTCCATCCCTTCTCACGGTTTTTCTCCACCACACAATTGGGACACTGAATAACGCAACTTGTGTTCATACGATCACGGATTTGGAAATGCTTCGCGTAACAAACAGTGAACACGCTTAAAGATGAAGTGCGCTGATGAGTTCGTCGGGTGTGACAGCGGCGGTGCCGATTTTCCCCACGACCACACCCGCAGCCGCATTGGCTAACACGGCCCCCTCCAGAATCGATGCGCCCGAGAGAAGAGCCAGGGAGGCTGTGGCGATAACGGTGTCGCCCGCTCCTGTGACATCGAACACCTCTTTGGCGATCGTGGGAATATGGATCTCCTTTTTTCCCTTTTCAAAAACGGTCAGGCCGTGTTCCCCTCTTTTCAGGATCATGTATTTCGCCTCGATCTGGGACAGGATCCTTTCTCCGGCCTTTTCCACCTGAGCGTCTGTATCGCAGGCATGATGGACGATTTGTTCTGCTTCAGTGTGATTGGGATTGATGAGCGTGACGGGTGAAAAGGAGAAAAAATTGTCGACTTTCGGGTCAACAAAAACAGAGATCTCCTTCTTTTGTGCATAGGGCAACAGCTTTTGCATCAAAGACTTGGTAAGAAGACCCTTGTTGTAGTCTGAGATGAGGATGCCTTCAAACGCGTCCTTCTGGATAAAATTGAAGATCTTTTTCTCCATTCCTGAGGATATGGACTTCTTCTCTTCCTGGTCGACCCTGACGACCTGTTGATGATGGGCAATAATGCGCGTTTTGACTGTTGTGGGTCTTTTTTTATCAATAAAGATGCCCGAGCTATCCGAAACGTTTTTTTTGATCCAATCTCCGGCCTGATCATCACCCACCACTCCGACAGGAATTGGGAATGCGCCCAGGCTTTTAAGATTATGACAAACGTTCCCGGCTCCACCCAAGCATGACGTATCTCTTTGAACCTCGACGACAGGCACCGGAGCCTCTGGTGAGATGCGGACAACATTCCCCCAAAGGTATTTATCGAGCATGAGATCTCCCAGCACAAGGATTCTTTTATTGGCGAAGTTCTGGACGATGTCGGCCATCCTTTTTGTGTCCACACTAGTCATTTGTTTTCTCCTTGAGAAATATCGGATTTGATAGGATCCAGGGAAAATTATTCTTCATCGGAGTCCTCTCTTTCAAATATACCTCCACACGGTATATCCCCGGCCTGTTCGTCACCGGATAGGACCATGTCCCTTCATGAGATCGAAACACGGGGATCCCGTTACGGAGGAGTCGCGCTTCAAGTTCCACTCCTATGGGCATTGCCGCGTGTAAAGCAGTCTGTGGCCCGATGAACACATTGTTTCCCATTGGGGAGATCTTGTCCCCCTGTTCCGCCCAAAACCGGAATCCCTTCGCCTGGGCCGCCGCTTCCACTGCGTTGTAGAAGTTTCCGCGGTGCAAGGCATTAAACACTTGGCGTTTGGCTGTGTCGAACTCCTTTGAAAGGGGCTTGGAAAGTGGGATGTGCAGGTGGAGAGAGGAAAACAGCGTACTGTAGAGGAGATGGGCGTCGACGCTGTAATAACCGAAAATGGGCTGGCTCTCATTAAGAGAATCCCACTTCAAAAGGTTCCTCTCGGGCCGGGCGAGCACCTTGAGGAAAACAAATTTGGGATTGATAAGAAGAGCCGGGAGGTATAGCAGGGACAAGGGGAGACTCTGTCGCAGCATGCTGTCTGCGCTTATGATCTCGACACCACTGTAATCTGCTTCTGGCCCCCAACTCCACTGCACCTTCGAATAGGGATGGGCGATGACAGTAAACCCGCCCAAAACACGAACTTGGTGAACCGCTTCCTCAGCGTTGGAAGAAAATGATGATGCGGGGGCATCGAAACCCAATGCGACAAGGTGGCCTCTGTTTTCTGAAAGTTCAGACCCAGACAGAACGAGAACACCCTCCTTCCACCCTTCGCTGGCGAGAGATTCATAATTAGGGCTCCCGTGATCGGTGATCACGATAAAATCCAGAGAATTGTCAGAGGCACATCGGACGATTTGTTCTACGGATTTCTTTCCGTCCGAATAGGTGGAGTGGATATGAAAAACACCGGCCACTTCAAAAGAGGAATTTTTAAGGGGGACCGTTGTGTAGGATTTGAAGGTGATCAGATGGAACGCCAACCAGAGGAGATAGACCGATACTAAAAACAAGAATACCGAGAGGATCTTTCTCTTTCTCATGGGCTGTTGTTTAAGTCTGGGGTGTCCGATTTTTCCAGGTTACGGGCTTGGGCAAAGGGAATGGTTATTATGTAGAAGAACAGAGCGGCGACTTCCGCATCGGCGAAGTTGTACTCGAAAAATCCGGCAGCAAAATGGGCGAGAAAGGCAGCGATTGCAGCAACGGTAAGAGGGAAAAGCGTAGGATCTTTGTTCGGGACGAGCTTTATAAGAGAAATTAAGAGCCAAACCAAAAACACGAACCAGACCAGGAGAGTGGGAATCCCCCGTTCAGCCGCGATCTGAAGGATGTTGTTGTGAAGATGTACATTCTGTTTAGCCTCTTCAGAGAGGCCGTATTTTGGGTTTTGGAACTCCATTTCTACCGTATTCGGACCTGTTCCGAAGATGGGGTATTCTTTAATGATTTTTATTCCTGCATTCAAGTACTCGAGCCTTTGCGCGTTGGAATAGCTTCTTGTGCTGAATATGCTTAAAGCTCTATTTTTGACCTCTTTGGGGCTGAGAAACAGAATGAGTGCTGTCGCTATGGGAATGATGATCAGGGTTTTAGGTTTGAAGAAGAAGAGAATCACCGAAGTGGCAATGATCATTCCGATCCAAGCACTCCGTGTGGATGTCAGGATGAGGATGAGTACGGACAGAAGAAATCCCAACCCCCAGAAAAACCGGGCCTTGTCGCGCGAAAAGATGAATATACTCAGTGCCAAAGCGCCGAACAGAAGCATGACGCCGGCCTGAGTCATGTAATGCCCCATGAAACCCTGGACTCTTTCTCCGGGGGCAGCCTTGAACACGTAGGTGAACAGAGAGTAGAAAATGCTCACGTAAGCGGAAGCCAGGAGGGCCAAGTTCGCTCTCTTGATTTCGTTCGTCTGCCGCAAACCCATATAGACAATGGGGATGATGAGAAAGAGAAGGAGGTCTTTGGAATCGATCAGGCTGACTCCTGGATTGACGGAGAAAAAGGATGCCAGGATGGAGAGGGCACAATAAACGATCATTCCCCAAAAAAAAGGGGGGAAGCTGACCTTTATTTGCTTTTTAGCAACGAGAATCACCAAAACGACAAAAGCATGGGCCAAAAAGATCTGACTCAGGGAGATCGACACCATGGAGAACAGGACAAAGAGAGTGATAAAAAGAGGCAGTAATCTGGCCAGCTTCTTCGTCATATTATCACCGATCTTTTTGAAAGAGAATGATATAACACCCGTCCAAAAAACTCAAACTTGGATATAGGGAAGGCAGGCATTGGTGACTTCGTCAGGGGAGATGGTCCGCAGGCAGCGGAAGTCTTCGTGGATACACTGGCGTTGTCGGCAGGGCCTGCAATCGAAGTCTTTCTCGAGCAAAGTGGATTGCGCCTTCCATGGTCCGAAGTGAGCGGGTAGTGTGGGCCCGAAATAGGCTACGATCGGTGTGGGCGTGGTTGCGGCGATGTGCATGGGACCGCTGTCTGGGCCGACAAAGAGCGACGAAAGCGATACAAGCTCTCTCAACTCGCGGAGGTTGAGCCGGTTCACCATGGAGAGAAAGGGAGCCTCACTCGTCTTTTTTATCTCCTCTTCAGCCTGCCTATCTTCTTCTGAGCCGATGAGAACGATTTTCACTCGAGGGACCTGGGAGAGAAGTGTGATCAGTCGTGCGAGCCTCTCAGCCCCCCAATCACGGAATTCATTCCCCGCGCTGATATGGAGAGTGATGATCTTTGTGTTTTCAAGAGCGTTTTCTTGAATGAAGCGCCGGATGTTTTCGGCCTCGGACCGTGTGGACGGGGGCAGCGACAACGCAGGGAGCGAGCGAGGATTGATCCCTAAGGCCTTGACCAAATTGACGTGATTTTCCACGCTGTGGAAATACCCTTCTTCGGGCTCTCTTGGAAGCTTGATGTCATAGATAAAGTTTTTGTACTTTATTCGGTATCCGATTTTTAGGCGTGCTCCGGAAAAGAATGTCAGAAGCGAGGCTCTTGGGCCACCGTGGAAGTCGATGACCACATCGTAGGCATCCCGCCTGATTTGGCGCATATGTTTCCGGAATTCTTTGAATCCCAGATGTCTTGGGAGAACGATAACTCTGTCCAAGTCGGGATGGCCCTCCACGAGTTCTCTGTAGGGTTCATCAATGACATAGGTGATCTTTGTCTTGGGGAAGCCCTCTCTGAGAGCGGTGATGGCGGGCGTTGTCATAACGACATCGCCGATCCTCCTGAGCCGGATCAGAAGAATCCTTTGAATCCTGGATGGATCAATCTTTGGTTTCTCTCTCGGGTTCAATGGTCGCCTCATCGCTGAGCATAATGGGGATGTCTTCCTTTATGGGATAGACACGGGAGCAACTCATACATTTGAGGCCTTTCTCATCCGTCGTTAATTTTATATCTCCCTGACAGACCGGGCAGGCCAGGATATCAAGAAGTTGTTGGTCGATGGCCATTTTCTTTCTCCTGGCTACCATCTTATCTTATCTGCTGTTTCTCAGTCAATGGATTGCTCCTTTGCCTGAGGTTTCTTATTAACCTGGATTATTCACGAGT
>JAGLRY010000205.1 GCA_023135995.1 Candidatus Aminicenantota bacterium
GAGTATCGTGGATATGATTCTGCGGGACTAGCCATCTTACATCATGAGGGCAATGATTTTAAAATCAAGCGCTGTAAAGGGAATGTTTGTAATTTAGATAGTATGCTTAAAGAAAATCATATTGATAATGTTGGGCTTGGGCATACGCGTTGGGCAACGCATGGAAGGCCTTCAGAGGAGAATGCCCATCCTCACCGCGATTGCACCGGTTCTATCGTCGTGGTTCACAATGGGATCATCGAGAACTACTTGACCGTGAAGAAAAAGCTTAGAGAGGAAGGCCACGAGTTCGTTTCCGAAACGGATACGGAAGTC
Source organism: Candidatus Aminicenantota bacterium (assembly GCA_023135995.1). Taxonomy (GTDB): domain Bacteria; phylum Acidobacteriota; class Aminicenantia; order Aminicenantales; family Aminicenantaceae; genus WTAW01. The sequence goes on from JAGLRY010000205.1 coordinate 316, forward strand.
ATCGCTCATTTGATTGAGAAGTATTTCGAGGACAAATTGGAAGTGGCTGTCCAGAAAGCCGTCAAGGAGCTGGAAGGAGATTTTGCCATCTCAGCGATCTCCACAAAGGACAAGGAAAAAATCGTGGCAGCCAAATCGGGTCCACCTGCAGTTGTAGGGATAGGGGAGGGTGAATATCTCATTTCCTCTGATATCAATCCCTTGCTTTCGCACACACAAGACGTTGTTTTTCTTGAGGATGGAGAGATGGCCATCATTCGGAAGGATGGTGTGGAATTCAGAGATTTTGACGGAAAGCTACTGGATAAGCCTGCGGAACGCTTGGCCTGGAATCCTCTCATGATAGAGAAGAGAGGCTATAAACACTTCATGCTCAAGGAAATCTTCGAACAGCCTCAAGTGCTCCGGGATACCTTCGAAGGGAGGATTTCACTGGATTCGGGGACAGTGAATCTGGGAGAGATAGAGATCTCCCCCACAAATTTGAGAGATGTCTCCCGAGTTGTTATCATCGCTTGTGGCACGTCCTATCATGCCGCACTCATGGGACGATACCTCATCGAGACTTTAGCCCGTGTGCCGGTCGATGTTGAGTATGCCTCTGAGTACCGTTATCGAGATTTTATCCTCGATCAGAACTCGCTTGTTGTTGTTGTTTCACAGTCCGGAGAGACGGCGGATACGCTGGCAGCTCTGCGAGCTGTGAAAGAGGGCGACCCGTTGACTCTGGCCATCTGTAATGTGATCAATTCATCGATCGCCAGAGAGTCCCTGGGAGTCCTTTCCACCCATGCTGGCCCTGAGATCGGAGTTGCTGCGACAAAAACATTTTCGGCTCAGATGGCGGCCCTGGCTCTGCTGGCGATTCATCTTGCTCAGATCAAAAAGACGATCGACAGCCAGGAAAGCCTCGCTCTTATTCAGGATCTCCAGCGAATCCCGCACAAGATCGAGATGATCCTCAACGAAGCTGATATTGTCGAGAAATTGGCATGGGATTTTGTGCCGTTTTCGCATTTCCTCTATTTGGGACGATGGATCAACTTCCCCATTGCGCTCGAGGGCGCGTTGAAACTCAAGGAGATCTCATACATGCATGCCGAAGGATATGCAGGGGGTGAGATGAAACACGGTCCCATCGCTCTCATTGATGAGAAAATGCCCACGATGGCTATCGTGCCCAAAGATAGAGTCTATGATAAGATGCTGAGCAACATTTCTGAGATCAAAGCACGCGTGGGGCACATTTTAGCCGTGGCCTTTCAAGAGGATGAGGACATCCGGGATAAGGTGGATGATGTTATCCCCATCCCCTCAACGAACCAGCTCTTCACGCCCTTTTTAACGACGGTCCCGCTCCAGCTCTTCGCCTATTACATCGCAGCCATTCGGGGCGCCGATGTGGACCAGCCCCGCAACCTCGCCAAATCCGTCACCGTCGAATAAAAAAAGAGGAAGAAAAGGGGACTGTCCCCTTTTCTGTGAAAGATGTAGGGACCGTTTCACAAACGGTCCGTTCGGGGAACGGACCCTACACTAGAAATGGAGCTCTGGGAACAGATCCTACATAAAAAGGGAACCTCTCTCTTATTTTACCAGGAAAGCTTGATAAGGATGCGGGCTTGTCGAGATTGCTGCCTGCCCCACACCTCACCGAAGATCGGGATATCCTCTTTGACGTAGGAGATCGGTCTCTGGCTGTTGAGGAGGTTGAACACATCGAGCCTCAGAGTTAATCCCATCCTCTGAGGAAATTTTATGCCTCCCAACCCGAATCTCTTTTCCATGCCGAGATCCAGATATACGTGCGAAGGAGTCTCTCTTGTGCCTCTTCTTTCGGGGTAGGAATAATATCCGCCAAAGAAAGGGACGTAACCCATTTTCTCCCAATAGTAGCCGGAGATGTATTCGAAGGCGGCCGAAAAAGAGAAATCGTACTGAGCAAGATAAACCACGTTGATCTTTAAGTCATGATCGATCGAGTAGGGGAGTTTGCCATACCACCCTTCATCACCGATTCCTCTTCCTCCCAGGCCACCCAGAGCCCAATCAACATACTCCTTGACCTCCTTGAGTTCCGGCACATTGGGGACAAAGAGATGATTCCCGAACAGGCCCAGATAATTGGTGCTTCCCTCCTCCTGATTCCAGGAACCGTATTCCATCTGCCCCGGATTCGTCCCTTTGGCCAAAGCGTGGCTGTAGGATGCGTTTAGAAAAAGACGTGTCCCTATCTTTCCATTCACCTCGAACTCAAATCCTTGATAATTCCGTCTTTTATGCTCAAAATTGTCATACAAAAATCTATAGAGTGTCTCCAGGTCCAGAAGAGCGAGCACTTCTAAGAGGTCATTAGTACTGGTCCTCACATAGCGGGCCATGACAGCCCAATCTCTTCCCAGCCTCCGGTCGAATTCTATGAGATAGCGAGTAAGAAAATTGGGCTTCAGCCTTGAGGCTATATCAAATGCCTGGAGCTTCTGTTCGTTTTCGAATTCCCAGAAAGACGGATTATGAAGTTGACTTTGGGATGGATTCTCCACTCCCTGCCACCTGTATGTCCGGAATGTCAATCCGGCTCCGGAACTGAAGAAACCCAAAGGCATCGTCGTGATCGTATCCGCAAATCTACCCCAACCGAGTTTGAGCACGTTGACACCGTCCCCTGTAATATCCACGGAAAGCGATAGACGCGGAGAGAGAAAGTCTGCCACAGACCATGACCACAGTTTTTCTTTGTTATCATCCAGAGTTGTCTGCGTCTGACTCCGCAGCCCCAACATAACAGTAAATCTGCCAAAAGTGGCTCTGTCGGCAACAAAAAATCCAATCCCATTGGAGGAATTTGCCATGTCGAACACGCCGTATTCATAGAAAAAGGTGGGGGTTTGTCTCCCCTCATCCCAGCTTTCCCAATAGTATTTGGTTCCTGCATCAAAGCCGTTCCCCGGAAAAAGGTCCTCGTCTTCACCGGTAAAGTCCACTGTAAACCGAGACGAAAATGAATAATATTCAAATCCCAGCTTGATCTCATGATGACCAAAAGTCTCCGTATCGAAATACTTGGTGAATTTGATGTTGAAATCCATCCGTCTTGAATCGTCCGTAACATTCCCGTAAGAGTTATTGATGTTGCGGCCCAGGTCTTCGATGTAATACTGTGCCGATCCCAGGTCACCATCTATAGGCTCGATCAAGGAGTCCCTCGCGACCCATCCCAAACCGGACTCGATGAAGGTTGTCGAATTCAGGATCCCCTTATAGTTGAAACGAAAGAGAAGATCAGAGAAACTGTTCTTTTCATAAAGCTCTGGGAATCCAATCCCTCCGTCCTGTCCCAAGGATGTGTTATAGCTCGTCGTTAACGACAGGTTATGATTGACATTCAGAGCAAAAGTGAGTTTTGTAAAAAAGTTGTTGCGTTTTGTGGAGAGGGTCCCCCCAGGCACATGGAGGTAGTCCACCGTATCTTCTCTCGTCTCTATCGTATCCGTGAAGAGGTTCTGTGAGATAAAAAACCACAGTTTATCTTTGATGATGGGGCCTCCGAGGTTCAAATACCAGTTGTAGTTCGAGAAATTGTCCGCCTCGCTGACCAATGCTAGTTGATCTTGCCGTTCGGCCTGTAGATTTTTATCCATGAAAACGAGAGAGAATTCCCCAGAGAACTCATTGCTTCCGCTTTTTGTGACCATATTGATGATGCCACCGAGGGCGGTCCCATATTCCGGGCTAAAAGCATCGGAGATGACCTGGATCTCGTCTATGGAATCGTAATTCAGCGGCATACCCGACCCTCTCAACCTCACACCGCTTATCGAGAGACCATCGAGGATCCAGTTGTTGCCCTCCTCTCCCTCACCGCGAATGCTCGGCTGTCCCTCTATGGCCACTCCTCTTCGGGTATTCATCCGGACTCCCGTGACACCTGGAGCAAACTTGACAACATCCACAACCGTACGATTCTGTGATGGCATCTTCTCCAGATCATCGCTGCTCAGATAAAAACTCGTGTCTACGGATGTTTTATCGATGAGCGGAGTGTCTGCAGTGACGATGATCTCCTCTTGGATCTCTGATAGCCTCATGGTGACCGCAATGCGTGTGACTCGTCCGAGCCGAACGATGACATTTTCTTGGGTGACAGCGATAAATCCTTCAAGCTTGAAGGTCAATGTGTATTTTCCGATGGGCAATAGGGGGAAGTAAAAGTCACCGTTTGGTGTTGAGATTACACTCCTTTCTCCCTGAAGGTTTGGCCCCCTCACAGTGATCTCAACACCGGGAAGCCCCTCTCCGGTCTCCTCAATCACTCTTCCCTGGATCTCACCGGTTTCAGTGGCCATCAGACTCACAACACACAAGAGAAGAAAGCCCCACACACTAATAATGGTCTTGTTTTT
>JAGLRY010000206.1 GCA_023135995.1 Candidatus Aminicenantota bacterium
AAAATGGCGGGTACAGGGAAATTCTTGACCATTTTTCAAAGACAGGACGATGGTTCCTGGAAGATTGCCCGCGATTGCTTCAATGGGAATGGCCCGGCCGAATAAAAGTGAGGATTTACACAACGTGTGATCTAAAAGACACAAACAAATAGAAATAATAATATCATTTAAGAAATTTCTCCATCCTAATAGAATGGTTGAATAATGGCGATTATTTGTCTAAAATGTGGAGCTGAAAACACCTCCGACTCCAATTACTGCAAAAGCTGTGCCACTCAGCTTCTTCCATCAAAGGAATCCCAAGTTTCTGTGACAGTTACCCTTGAGACCCCCAAAGAGGAGTTGACCACAGGTTTTACATTTGCGGACCGATACCAAATTATCGAGGAGCTCGGTCAAGGGGGGATGGGAAGAGTCTACAAGGCTCTCGATAAAGAAGTGAATGAAAGGATCGCAATAAAGCTTCTGAGACCCGAGATTGCCGCAGATTCTAAGACAATCGAACGCTTCCGGAACGAACTCAAATTTTCCCGCAAGATCGGACACAAAAATGTCTGCCGAATGTATGACCTCAACAAAGAGGAAAACACCTATTACATCACCATGGAGTATGTGCCTGGCGAGGATTTAAAGAGTTTCATAAAACGATCAAAACAATTGACGCCAAGCACGATCATTTCCATTGGGAAGCAGGTCTGTGAAGGCCTGAGCGAAGCCCATAGGCTGGGAGTCGTTCATCGCGACCTCAAACCGCAGAACATCATGATCGATAAGGAGGGCAATGCACGCATCATGGATTTTGGAATTGCCCGCTCCCTCAGGGGAAAAGGCGTAACAGCAGAGGGCGTGATAATCGGAACCCCCGAATATATGTCACCCGAACAGGTGGAAGCGAAAGACATTGATGAACGATCCGATATCTACTCCTTGGGCGTTGTCTTGTATGAGATGGCGGCAGGGCATGTGCCCTTTGAAGGGGAGACAGCTCTCAGCGTCGCCATGAAACACAAGGGAGAGCTCCCCAAAAATCCTAGAGAGTTCAATCCTCAGATCCCTGGAGATCTCTGCTTGATCGTACTTAAGTGCCTCGAGAAAGACAAAGACAGACGGTATCAAAGCGCCGATGAGTTGTTGAATGCCCTTAAGAGATTTGAAGAATCACAAACGGATAGAACGCAGATATCTGAATGGAAAACGTCCATCGCTGTGCTTCCCTTTAAAAACATGAGTGCCGACCCAGAGCAAGAATATTTTTGTGAGGGATTGGCCGAAGAACTCATCAATGCATTTGCTCAAATGAGAGACTTACGTGTGGTTGCACGGACGTCTGCCTTTTCTTTTAAAGGAAAAGACATCGACATCCGGGATATCGGACGAAAGCTCAACGTGGAGACCGTGCTTGAAGGAAGCGTCCGGAAAGCCGGCAATAGGCTGCGTGTAACAGCGCAGCTTATCAATGTGGCTGATGGCTTCCATCTCTGGTCAAATCGATTCGATAGAGAGTTGGAGGATATATTTGCCATCCAGGATGATATCGCTCAGAGCATTATCAAAGAGCTCAAAATTGAGATCTTGGGCGCGGAGGAAGAGCCTCTCGTTAAGGTCTATACGGAAAATACTGAAGCCTATGAAGCATATCTCAAAGGCCGTTTTCATCTATTCAAATTCACACACGAACATTTCGACATTGCGCTTGAATACTTCCACCTCGCCCTTGAAAAATATCCCGATTATGCCCTGGCATATGCAGGGATCGCGTTCTATTGGCTTGCTAAGGCAAACCTGGGATTTGCTGCACTCCGTGAGTCATTTCTGAAATCAAAAGAAGCTGCCCTTAAGGCCATTGAGCTGGATGATTCACTCGCCGAGGCTCACGAGGTGTTAGCCGCAGTCAGTTATTATTACGAATGGGACTGGAAAAAAACGGAGGAAGAGTATAAGCGGACGATCGAACTTAATCCAAACTTAGTGAATGCGCGCTTGATGTATGCAGAATTTCTGAGCTCGATGAGACATCCGGATGAAGCCATGGCCGAGATAGAGCGAGCCCTGGAATTGGACCCGCTCAATCACTTCCCACAGCAGATGTATGGGGGGCATCTCTTACAGGCGCACCGCTATGATGACGCCATAGCACAGTTCAAAAAAACACTCAAGATGGAACCGAGCTTTTTTGTGGCGCATGAACGTCTTTGGGTCGCATTTCACCAAAAGGGGATGGATGAGAAGGCTCTGGCAGAAGCGAAGACGTATTTCACCAAACAGGGTATGGGAGAAGTTGCAGAAGCTATCACCCGTGGTGATGCGGACGGAGGTTATCCTGGGGCGATGAGACAAGCGGCAGAGGCGCTGGAGGAATGCTCCAAGAAGATCCATGTTTTAGCCACACGGATCGCCTTGGTGTATGCGCATGCCAAGGAGATAGACCGGGCCCTGGAGTGGTTGGAGAAAGCCTACAAGGAACATGAACCACTTATGGTTTATTTGGGTGTAGATATCCAGTGGGATCCTTTACGCGATGACCCGCGCTTCCAGGAATTACTGAGTCGAATGAATTTCCCTGAATAAGAAAGGGAAGTCCGGCAGCAAGAAATACAGCCGAGCTAAAAAGTATCAAGCCTTCAAGGAGAAATTTCGCCTTCCCGATTATATGGAACCAGCTCTACATATTGCTGTGGGTTGGTCGGTCATCCACACCATAAAGAGCCAGCGAATGCCTCTTGAGGAGATGATTGTCAAAAGAGAAACTTAATTGAAGAGTAGCTTGTTTCAATCAGTATCATTAATCGTAATACTCTAATCCAAGATGTGTGATGAGTTCCTCTCCCTTGAGATGACGCAGGGTGTTTTTCAGCTTCATGAGCTGGATGAACAGGTCGTGTTCAGGATAGAGTTCCGGTGCACACATCGGGCTCTTGAAGTAGAAGGACAGCCATTCCTGGATGCCCTTCATCCCGCTGCGCTGGGCCAGATCCAAGAAGATCGCAAGGTCAAGAACAAGGGGAGCTGCCAATATACTGTCTCGGCACAGAAAATCGATCTTGATCTGCATGGGATAGCCCAACCAGCCGAAAATGTCGATGTTATCCCAGCCCTCTTTGTTGTCACCCCGCGGCGGATAGTAATTGATCCGCACCTTGTGGTAAAGGTCTTTGTATAGCTCGGGGTATACATCGGGCTGCAGGATGTATTCGAGAACTCCCAACTTGCTTTCTTCTTTTGTCTTGAAAGATTCGGGATCGTCGAGGACTTCACCGTCCCGGTTACCCAGGATGTTCGTCGAAAACCACCCGTTCAGGCCGAGAAGCCGCGCCTTAAATCCCGGTGCGAGAATGGTTTTCATCAAAGTCTGCCCGGTCTTGAAATCTTTTCCGGTAATGGGAACATTTTTCTGGCCTGCCAGTTCAAACATCGCAGGAATATCTACCGTTAGATTGGGCGCTCCATTGGCGAAGGGAACACCAGATGCGATCGATGCATACGCATAGATCATACTGGGTGCAATGGCCGGATGGTTCTCTTTCATGGCCTTTTCAAAGGACTCGAGCGTCTCATGAACAGGATTTGGCTTCATGAAGACTTCTGTGCTGGCGCACCAGACCATTACCATTCGGCTGAGATCGTTTTCCTCTTTGAATCTCTGGATATCCTCCATGAGCATCTGTGCCAGGTCATATTTAGTGGGGGCTTTTTTAACGTGTTCGCCTTCCAGTTTTTTGACGTAATTCTGGTCGAAGACTGCTTTCCAGGGCGTAATACCCTCGATATCGTCTCGGACTTGGTCCAGCAATTCTTTGCGAAGAACACCCGCATTGAGAGCTGCTTTGTATACATTATCTGTAAAGATATCCCATCCGCCGAACACCAGATCATCAAGTCCCGCCAACTGGATAAAATCTTTGATCATGGGGACTCTTTTTTCGGTCCGTTTGCCGAGTCTGATCGTTCCCATCTGTGTCAGAGAGCCATAGGGTTGAGATAGGCCACGTTTGATGGCCGTTACGCCTGCAATAAATGTGGTGGCCACTGCTCCTAATCCGGGCATCATGACTCCCAACTTACCGGCTGGTTTTTCAATAGGGATGTTTTCGCTCACTTTCATTCCTCCATGTCGATTTTCTTATGAAAACACAATCACATCATAAATGTGACATAAAATTCTATCTGAATTTACGATTTTTTTCCATCGGAATTCACATTACTCTCTCGATACTCTTGAAAGGAAATATTTTGCTTGATATATTGTATGTGAAATTGGGAAAATTCCAGAAAGGCCAATAATCCCTCAATTGAATGTATTTCTAAAAGGAAAACCATGAAAAAAACAATTTTGTGTCTTGGACTTATAATGACGGTCTTCTCTTATGTTTACGGTATCCAGGAACAACCGGATGTATTCATCGATGGCACGAAATGGAAATCTTTGTCGATGGAGGCGAAACTGGGATATCTGATGGGATTCCAAGAGGGATTAAAGATCTCTCGTACGGCTGTTCTCATCGAGAAAAACAATGCAGATCCTATAGAGCCGATCATCGAATCTCTGGACCGGATCGAAAGCTGGATCCAAACATATGATGCAGGGGAGACACGCCTAGGGCTTATCATACTGATGATGGATTCAGTTTATTCTCAAGATTCCAATGCAAAGCTCATGGCCGCTCCACTGATTCCCCTTGTGTCAAAAAGAATTTCGGGGGAGATCAGCGGAGATGATTTCAACGAGAGGCTTGAGAAGTTAAGAGAAGTCCTGAAATAGCAATAACTTCGTTCGATGAAGAACGGAATTATTGACATCGGTTTTAAATTATAGTAAATTTATGGGAAATATAAGATGAAGGAGAAAATAGAATGAAATTTACAGATTTCCTTAAGAGCGCCGAGAATGAGGGCAAAGAGAAACACGTTCCCGTTATCGAAGTTGAAGGTTCCGACAGCGTCAGAGTTATCGTAGGGAAAGAGGTCCCTCATCCGAACACGGTTGAGCACCATATCGAGTGGATCGAGCTCTATGGTGTGAAAGAGAATGATCAAGTGATATGCCTTGGAAAGACGACGTTTGAGCCCGTCTATGCGGATCCCAACGTTGTGTTTAAGGTGAAAGTTGACGAGTTCAAGGCTCTCTGTGCTCTGGAGTATTGCAATATCCATGGTGTATGGCAGAATTGTTTGGAACTCTGATTAAGTTTTTTTTTAAAAAAACTTGACATTCTTTACCACATATCGTACCTTTTATTTAAAAATACCTATATATTGTGTGCAAAACAGGAAGGGATGTAGGACTATAAATCAGAAAATTTTGAGCGTTATTTTCTGTGTTAGAGGATTGTGATTTAAGAATTTATGAGGAGGGCCGGAGAGAGGAATCCCCGTTCTTCCTGCTCCCTTTCAAGATTAGCTATGCCTTGGATGGGCCCTCCTCTTCATTTCCAATTTAATTTTCCGAATTCATAGTGACATATCACTTTTTGGGGGTCAATAGCCTTTAAGGGTGGCTGGGGGGATGATTTTCAAATCTTCGTTTTCACCTCTAGCGGTTACCCCTTAAAATAGAAAATCCAAAACTCAGAATTCAACATCCCGGCAAAAACGCGGTTTCACTATCAAAATTTTAGACAAATTTGTGATTCATTATTGTACCTGAACTATTCATAAAAAATGTCGATACTTTGTTCAACAAAAGCAATATCAAATATTTACATTATTCTTCCAGCAAGCCACTCTGA
>JAGLRY010000207.1 GCA_023135995.1 Candidatus Aminicenantota bacterium
GGATTTGCAGTGGACGACCACAGCTGCATCCTTTGCGCCTCGCATCTATAGCAACCTCAACTCGTGAATAATCCAGGTGTATTTGGATTTTACCGAGGAGATAGTGTATTATGGTGAAAATTTAGAGTGGGAGATAGAGATGGATGTAACAAAGTTTGTTAACGAAAAAACGGAAGAAATCAAATCCACAGTCGGTTCAGAGAAGGCCATTTCTGCCTTATCCGGTGGAGTGGATAGTTCGGTATGTACGGTATTGGCGCATCGGGCTATTGGCGATGACCTTAAAGTGATGTTTATCGATGATGGCTTGATGAGGGAGAATGAACCTCAGGAAGTCGCTCAAATCTTTGCTGATCTGGGAATCAAAGTCGACATCGTCGATGCCCAGGATGAGTTCTTCAGTGTACTCAAAGGATTGACCGACCCTGAGGATGTTCGAAAAGCCTTTCGGAACACGTTTTACTCAGTTTTTGGAAGAGAAGTCCGGAATAGCGGCGCCAGATTTTTGATCCAGGGAACGATTGCAGCGGATATTATTGAAACAAAGGGTGGGGTGAAAACGCAGCACAATATCCTTGAACAGATCGGGATCGATCCAGATGAAGGGTATGGCTTCAAAGTTGTGGAACCAGTGAAAGAGCTGTTTAAGCCTGGCGTGAGAGAAGTAGCAAAGGAACTGGGGCTTCCCGAAAAAATCCATCAGCGGATGCCTTTTCCAGGGCCCGGTCTGGCGACTCGGATCGTGGGTGAGGTCACACCCGAGAGAGTGGCCAAGGTGAGGAAAGCGACAACGATTGTGGAGGAAGAGATCGTTCCTCTCAAACCCTTCCAGACTTTTGCTGTGTTGCTCAGCGATAAAGGGACCGGCGTAGTAGAAGGGCAGCGGAGGTTTGGAGACATCGTCATCGTGCGGTCTGTGGAAAGTCAGGATGCGATGACAGCCGAACCGACTGAAGTCCCGTGGGATGTTTTAAAGAGATTGGCAAAGCGAATAACAACCGAGGTTCCGGGAGTTAGCAGAGTCGCTTACGAGCTCACCACAAAACCCCCTGCCACCATCGAATACGTATAAAAAAGGGGACAGTCCCTTTTTTCCAGGGGTGAAACAAAAAGGGGACAGGTGCCTTTTTAAAAATGTAGGGACCGTTTCCCAAACGGTCCGTTCGGGGAACGGACCCTACATGAGGAATCAAGCGCCGTCCTTTTTTAGTTCTTAATAATCTTATAAATACCCACCGTCACCAGTGGCAGTATAAAAACGACTAAAAATCCCCAACTCGCTGCGCCATAGCCTTTGGCGATCAAGTTGATGAGGCCGAACGTTGATATCCCCAGCGCGATTAAGAGAAGCGTCACAGCAACAACGGGCCTGTGCCACTGGACGAATTTTTTTCCTTTAGATTCCAGTGTCACTTGAATGCGTTGGTTGATAGCGTGGATAAAGCCCGTTCCTGTTTCGATGAGAGTTCCAAAGAGAACGACCTGGAATACGATCAAGAGCGCTGCGATCCCGGCCTTCTGCAGGAGGAAGACAGCGGGTATTTCTTCAGATAAAACATTAGGGTAGAGACCAACGACAGGGATGTAAAAGAGAACAGCCGGAATAATTCCGATCACACCACCGATGAGGCCTGCCGAGATCGCTTCTTTTCGTTTTTCGATATGATTCAGACAAAAAAGAACAGCCGCGATGTTGCCCAAGTTATAGAGCGCATATTTAAATCCCCCAAGAGCCCATCCGGATCGGACAATGCCTTCTGAAAAGTTTTTCTGAATTTCCGGTCCGAATTTCATGACTCCTATAACGAGAAAAGCAGCATACACAGCGTAAAGAATCATAGACCAAACAGAGAGGAAATTCTCTATCAGACTGCTTCCCTTAAATGTCAGAAATCCCACTGATGTAAGCATGAAAATAACTCCAACCAAGTAGGGAATACCGAAATTGTCCTGGAGAAGAATCCCTGCAGCTGAACCGACTACAGCCAGGACGATGAGCATGTAGAGAAAATAGATGATCTCGAAAATAAACCAGAATGGTCCGAGCAGAATCTTGAAGAACGTCCTGTAATCATAAGCCCGGAATTTCCTGGAAAATTCGAATGTCACAGCTAAAAGGAGCGACCACATCACAGTGGACACGAGGAGCATTCCCAGTAGTCCTCCAAGAGGGCCGTAGCTGAGGAAGAACTCCACAAGCTCTCGCCCCGTCCCATAGCCTCCGCCGATAAGTACAGACTGAAAGACAAATCCTGGCAGCAAGTATTTCTTGAAGAATGAAGTTTTGAGAAAACTCACTTTTTCTGCTTCATAGAGTCTCTTCTTACTCTGATTTTCCATCAATCATATCAGAAATAAAAGGGGACAGTCACCTATTTTCTGAGGTTTTTAAAAAAGTAGTCTGTCCTCTTTAAACGCCTGATCCTTTGGGGAGCAGTCCCTACATAAGGACGAAAAAGAGAACTGTCCCCAAACATATTAATCAGATGTAGGGTCTGTTCCCCGAACGGACCGATAAAGAACATTCCGCATCTGCAATAACCTCAACTCGTGAATAATCCAGGTTCGCCAAAATTATAAATTTCGACTATAATATTTTTGTTCTAAGCGACACTCATGAAGATACTCCAAACCAGGTTCGGTCCCATAACTCCAAGAGAGAAAAAGATCCGGTCTGTCACACTTTGGGGTGCTCTCCTTAATGTCGTTCTTTTGATTCTCAAGATCGTTGCAGGGCTCCTCATAAGATCGTCGGCACTCATCGCAGACGGCGTCCATTCACTGACTGACCTTGCTACGGATCTTCTCATTCTGCTCGGAGCTCGCTTATCCAGCAGACCTGCTGACGAAACACATCCCTTTGGACACAGGAAGTTCGATACTATTGCCTCCCAATTGATCGCTTTTATTCTGATCGTGGTGGGTTTCGGATTTATCTTATCTGCAGGCACGGCCATCTTTCGCAAAGAATTGAATTATCCCGGCTTCCTCGTGCTCGCCGTGGCCGCTATTTCGGTCATCTCCAAGGAAATTATCTTTCACATCACACGCAAAATTTCTCGAATCACCCAGAGCGCTGCATTGTATGCCAACGCCTGGCATCACCGTTCTGACTCTTTCTCTTCCATGGCCGTTCTAATAGGAGGAGCCGCCAGTCTTTCGGGATGGGGGTACGCGGACCATATGGCTACTATTATTGTGGGAATTATGATCATGGGCGTGGCTGGCAAAATATTCTACGATAATCTCATCGAACTCACCGAGCATTCCGCCGACAAAAAATCCATCCAAACCATTGAGAGAATACTTTCACGAGCCGAAGGTATTTACGGATGGCACGCCCTGCGCACAAGGAGTGTAGGTGGGGAATTATTCTTGGATTGCCATGTGATCGTCGATCCCGATCTTTCTGTTCTCGAAAGCCACAAAATCATAGAAAGGATCGAAGAACAGATCCAGTCCGAATTATCCAAACCGACAAACATCCTCATCCACATCGATCCTGATGAAGCCAAAGATAAGCTGTAACTCAGCCCAAATCCCTTGACTTGCCAGGGGTGGTTTTGGTATCCTTGCACTTCCCCAAACAGGTGGCGCTATCGTCTAGGGGACTAGGACAGGTGGTTCTCAGCCAT
>JAGLRY010000208.1 GCA_023135995.1 Candidatus Aminicenantota bacterium
CCGGATATCTTTCCCCTCTGTCCTTTGAATTCTTCTAATGTCTCGATGGAAAAATAATCAAACGCAACATCCGGCTTAGCCATCCCCAGGGTGAACGTGATCAGAGCCTGGAGGTCCTCATCTGCAAGGTCGATGGCCAGCATTTGCGAACCGGAAGAGACCATCTCCGGATCCCTAAAATGCTCATACAGCCAATTGGTCACAGTCTGCTCACCGATGACGCGGGCAAAGTTGTACTCGTGGCGGGTCTTTTTCCCCTGTTCCGTCAAATCTGGACCGATGGTGCTCCCCACTCCACGGGCTTTATGGCATCCAAGGCATCCTTCCTGCCGGAAGACCTGCAGGCCCCTTTGGAAAATTTCTGTGCCGGGCAGAGGTTCTAGCTCTTGAAAAATGGCCAAATGACACTGGCCACACGTTGATTGTGTATAGTCCAGAGCCAGCATGGGGTGTGTCCAGAGCACATTCTCAGAGCGAGCATGAGCATTTTTTTTATCGACCGCCTGGCCCTGACCCTTATGGCAGACAGTGCAGCCGAAATCAGAAGTGGGATGAAAAACAAGGTGTTCCCCCGTGTGTGTACGATACGGGAGTTCTTGATCAGCCATCCGTGTATCATCCATACCAAGATGGCATGTCTGACACCGGTCGATGCGGCTCAACTCATCCAGTGCGACCTGCCTGACTCCTACGTCCATCCCTTTGGCTGAAGCTAATTGTCTTTCATCCTGAGATTTTTCGATCAATATCCTCTTAAACTGACGCTGGTGCTTCTTCCACTCCGGCCGGCTCTCCCGAAGGCCTGCAGCAATCATCAACAAGATAAAGACACAACTGCAGATCAACACAGTCAGTTGAAATAATCTTTTATACTTTGCTTCCATTAGACCTTGATCTACTATTTTTTCGCCATTTTTACATTAAAGGGGAGGCCACTGAGATTTTAGCCAGTAGAACTCCCAATTGGGGCCACGGAACAGGATGCCGACAGCCGTGAGAATCACAAAACTCACCATGGCACAGGTAAAAAGCGCCATAGCCGTGTATCGTGTCGATCCATACTTACGTTTGACAATGGACGACCAAAAGATGAACGCCAAAGTTAACACAGTCGCGGGATTAACCAGAATGATGATGAGCTGAGGAATATTCCCGAACCAGTCTCCCAGCCAACCAAACTTGACGTTCACAAACAGAATGCCGACCGTCACAAGAGCAGCAAAGAGCAGTGAATAGAGGGTGATCCTCTTTCCCGTATTGCCTGAAAACCAAACGCCAATATGTTGATCCTCTTTATCCTTAAATGGGATCGACACGAGAAAAAAAATAAAAAGAATCGGGATGATGACACCGCCGGCAAAGGCTGAATAGGAGACAAGCTCCTGGATGCCGAGAAAATACCATGGCGATTTGGCAGGATTCTCGGGCAACATGGGATTGGCCTGTTCTTTGAGGGGTGCATCGAAAAAAAAGGCGCACATTATCAGAACAGCGCAGACCAATGCCAGCACCGCAAGCTCTGCCCACATCAGTGTTGGCCAGGAGTAGAGGTGGACATCGATCCTTCCTTTCTTTGAACTGTTGCTGCTTTCGCCCTGTGTAGTTGGACTTTGTTCTCTATACATTCTAAACATCTCATCCGCATTTTCAGGCCGGCTGAGCCCCCCATCTTTGCGGATGCGCCAGAAATGCCAGCTTGTGAGAATAAGAAACGTCAGCGGTAGAAGAATGACATGAAGCATAAAGAACCGCGAGAGCGCAGCCTGGCCAACGGTTTCGCCCCCGATAAGAAGACTTTTCACAACACCACCAGGATCAAAATACTGCGTGATTCCCAGGGCATCCGTTAATTCCCGTGCAGAAGCCGCAATATTCGAACCGATGGTCACCGCCCAATAGGCCAGTTGGTCCCACGGCAACAAGTAACCGCTAAAATTCGAAAGGAGCAAAACAAGCAAGAGGACAACACCGATAATCCAATTAAGCGTCCTTCGCTTGAGATACGAACCCGTGTAAAAGGTCCGCATGAGATGAAGGAATCCCACGATCACCATGCCATACCCTGCCCACCGATGCACATTTCGGATATACCGCCCCCCTTTGACGATAAAAACGATATCCTTCACAGACGTATAGGCTCGCTCAACAGAAGGCGTGTAGTACATCATTAAAAGCACGCCGGTCACAACAAGGATCAGGAAGAGAAATCCGAGCATAATTCCGAGGCCAAATGTGTATGTGGGTTTCAGGCTGTAGGGGTGTGCCTTTGGTGAATGAATATGGAAGAAAAAGTTCTGGGTGATTCTTTTGATACGCGCGCTTTTGCTCAGCACTTCTGATTGAGCGGAGTTCCCTTTATCACCTTGCAATAGCACTGCGCCTTTATTCTGATTTCCTCCATTCTGTGACATCACGAATTAGAGATATCATACACAAAAAAACACGTCAACGACAATAAATTCGCCTACATCTTCTGATTTTTCACTGGGGATCATTATGGGACTGAGAAAATCCTGTTGATAGTGTCGTTAATTTAAACAAGAGATAATAAATTTAAAGAGGAACAAAAGATTCTTATAAAACAAATCTCTTGAAATTGACTTTAATAGTCATTTAGACTATATTACTTGTGGAGGCGGATATGAAAGAAGTTGTGACTATAACAGAAGCCAAGGCCAAGCTGTCTGAAATCATCAACCGCGTCATTATTCGGAAGGATACGATCTCCATAACCAGGAAGGGTAAACCTGCAGCAATCCTGCTCGCCATAGAGGAATATGAGAGCCTGCGCAATCAGAAAAAAAACGGACTCATTATGGCCAAAGGAGTACTGGCCGGATTAGATGAGGAAATCGACAGGATGACCGAATCGATCTATGAAAGCAGAGAAAAGGAAACATCTCGTCCTGTACCTCTCTGATGTATATATTTGATACGGATTCTCTGAGCAATATCGTCAAAAGCCGTCCCTCGCCTCGACTTTTGGAAAATCTCAAGGGCCTCCCATCGGAATTTCAGTATACGACCTCCATCAACGTGGCTGAAATATATTATGGTGCGTATCGATCACCGAAGAAAGAGAAAATTCTTAGCGCCTTCCAGGAGACGGTTTTTCCGAATGTCACGGTCCTTCCTTTCGATGGAGACAGTGCCCGGGTCTATGGACAGCTCAAGGCAAAGCTGGAGAAAAAAGGAATCACAAAAAGCGAGCCTGATCTAAGGATCGCATCCATCGCGCTTCAGCACAAATTCACACTTGTTTCAGGGAATGTCCGCCATTTCCAGGATATTCCGCGCTTAAAAATTGAGAATTGGCTCGGTTAGAAAAATCACATTATTTTGAATTTCTCTTCATAAGAGAC
>JAGLRY010000209.1 GCA_023135995.1 Candidatus Aminicenantota bacterium
AAACGAAATTGTCAAGGTGATTTACTGGAAGATTAATGTAAATATTCGATATTGCTCTTGTTGAACAAATCATCGGCATTTTTTATGAATAGTTCAGGTTCAAGGAGATGATAGATATGAAATCAAAGATATTCACAATTTTTATCTTATCCCTATTGACACTTCCTCTTTCTTTGTTAAGTCAAGCGAGAGTGGAACAGGGGAAAGAACTTTATGAGCTTAAGTGCGGCCGGTGCCACTTTGCTTATGCCCCTCAGAAATATTCTGCTGAGGAATGGAAAACAATCATGGCAGACATGGGGCCTCAGTCGGGTTTGACAGAAGAATCGGAGAAGCTGATTTTTGAGTATCTTGAGAAAGAAGCATCGGAAAAAGAAAAAGGCAGTCTCCCATCCAGACCGGTTTTTGCTGGGTACATATATTCAGAGTTTTTTGCTTCTCCTGCCAGCACCAACACTTTCGATATCCATTATCTGAATGTGAGCATAACCGGGCGTCTCCATGAGAGAGTCTCTTATCGTGCCGAATTTGAATTCGAGCACGGTGGAGGCAAAGAGGAGCCTCCTTTTGTCGAATGGGCTTACTTGGACCTGTTGCTTATGAGGAATATGGGTGTGAAAATTGGTGCGATCTTAGCACCTTTTAACCGGTTTGATGATTTTCATGCACCCCTCGAAAATTTTCTTGTAACACGTCCACAAATGTCTAGAGAAATTGGCGTGAGTGCTTGGAAGGAAGTAGGCTTAAACCTCCATGGTAATGTATTTTTAAGCGAAAAGTTATATCTCAATTATGACGCCTATGTGATCAATGGGCTCGGTGCCGGAAGCCGCTTGAGGAAAAGCCGCCAGTACAAGGATAACAATGATGCCAAAAGTCTAGGTTTTCGATTGAGCGGTGTCTATAATGATAGGTGGGAATTGGGCACCTCGTACTATCATGGCGCTTGGGATGATGATGGGCAATTCAATGTGAATATGTATGGATTTTATTTTCTGGGAAAAATGGGAGATGCAGACATCTATGCCGAATACTCCAATGCCCTATCAGAAAACCCAGAACCCATAGATGATGGAAAAGCTGACGGCTACTTTATACAGGTCTCCTATCTGCTCAAAGAGAAATTCAGGCCCACCATCCGCTACGGAACCTTGGATTACTTGGACCTGGGGGATATGTTCGGCCGAAAGCCGACCGATTATGACACTAAAGCCCTCGCTTTGGGTTTCAATTACTACCTCACTCGGGCAATCGTCTTTAAAGTCGAATATAACATTATCGGGGAGGGAGAACGTAAGGAGCCAGCAGATAATAATCTGTTAGCATTCCAGGCTGCGGTCAGATTTTGATAGTTTCTTTTTCAGAACTTGAAACCCGACTTTGGTGAATAATTTGAGACTTTTTGTCTCAGACCAGATTTCTTTATAGGTTTGTTGGGCCGAGACAATGTTGAACAAAGCTTTTTTTAAAGCCGGCTCTTTCTCAGCTGATACAAATATGCTATCCAGAAAGCCATATTTTGAACATTGATTTGATAAAAATCTCAAAATCTTCCCGTAAGGAATATCATCCGTTAACTTGGAGCAGCTCTTCAGGTATTCACTAAGAGCCTCTTGTGAAAACCCACGATTTATGATCACCTCGGCAGCCTTTATTCCTGTTTCTACAGCGGAATTGATTCCTTTTCCCTTGAAAGGCCTTATCAAACCTGCCGTATCACCGACCATAACATAGCGGTCTCCATAGATTCCCTTTGCAGGCAGCGTGGGAAATTTTCCCTTGAAATAGTAGAGTTCAGGCAGTATCTCTTCTAGGTTTTGCGGTAGCGCATTCCTGACACATGGAAGACCCAAGAATGTGTCCATCATAGCTGAATCAACTGTCCTCCCTGCAATATTCACGGAAAGATGATTTTCTTTAGGAGTTATGGCTCCGAATTCGACATGATGGAGGGATTTGGGGAGGAAGGCGTGAATATAGTTTCCAAAGGTCTTCATGTCTGACTCGCCTGGATGAATCTTAGTCACGACGGATGAGAGAAATTTTGGCTGACGGTATGGCGTTAGCCTTTCGAATATCTTGGCCATCCCATCATCCAGGCCGAACGCACCCACAACCAAATCTGCCTTGATGTTATTGCTCTCGCTGTACACCATGACTCCGTCCTCATCAAAGTCCAACTCGGTCACGCGTGTCTGGAAAGACTCCACTCCGATTGCCTTGGTTTTTTCAAAGAGGTAATTGTCGAATTCCACTCTTCGACATGAATAGGAGGGCTCATCTTCTCCTTCGAGCTTCAGAGAATAATTGCCCGTGTGAATAAAATATCCGTTGATCTTTTTTTGTATGATGTGCCAGGGAAAGGGGATCTCCAGATCCTTTTCCAAGACATTTTCAATCGGGGGAGAGAGAACGCCTATACATTGATTGTAATAGCTCTTTTTCTCGAATCGTTTTCCCTCATAAACCACGATCTGAGGGTTGATTCCTTTGTCTTTGGATAGCTTTTTAAGTTTGATTGCACAGCTGGCCCCGGCCGGGCCACCGCCGATGATGACAATGGTACTCTTATCTTTGATCTCTGTTTGCGTTGTTTCTGTCATCAATCGATCTTATATAAACTGAGCTATCTTTATTATATTGGTATCAAATCCTATTGTTGGTACATTCTTATGATAGTATATCCTATTGATGAAATTTTCTACTGGATCTGAATCTTTGCACCTTCCTGCATCTGTTTTTCCTCTATTGAGTATAGCGCATCTAGCAATCCGACTTGGAAGCTCCCGGGAGCTGATGCCTTAGTGGCTGCTTTTTCTCCTGCAAGGCCAAAGTAGGCCAACGCCGTCGTCGTTGCGGTGAGGGGATTGTCATCCACTGCCAGGAAGGCTCCGATGATAACTGTTGCAGTACAGCCAGTTCCTGTTACAAATCCCATCAGCTCATGACCATTTGAAACGCGATGGATCTCTTTTCCATCTGTGACCAAATCCACAGCGCCGGTTATTGCTAGGGTTGTGTTTAACTCTCTCGAGAGTGTGAGCGCGGCATCGGCCGCATCGTCGACGCTGTGAATGGAATCCACTCCTTTTGTCCGTGAGTCTTTGTGTGCAAGCGACAGCACTTCAGAGGCATTCCCGCGGACCACACGGATGGAGAGCTCATCCAGCAGGCGTTTGGCAGAATCAGTGCGCAATTTTGTGGCCCCTGACCCCACCGGGTCCAAAATTATCGGAGTGTTCAGTTCGTTTGCACGTTTCCCTGCTTTGACCATCGAGTCGATCCAATACGGTGTGAGAGTTCCTATGTTTAGCACAAGAGCGCCCGCAAAGGATACCATTTCTTCCACTTCCTCTTGAGCATGGGCCATAACAGGGGAGGCTCCACAGGCGAGGAGTGCGTTGGCAGTGTAATTCATGACTACATAATTCGTGATGTTATGGATCAACGGTTTTTTCTCCCGTAGGCGCTTCAGGTTTTCTGTGGCTTTGTGTGCGAGTTGTTGGTCAAACACTTGTTCCTCCTTATGTCTTAAAGTGATCCCACCCAGAGGGTGTTACGAGCCGTTTATTCCCATCTGGGAGTATTAATTGGATTTTCTCCGCGGCCTGCGTGATTCGGCCGATTTCACTAATGAGGACATCGCTGACAGAAGCGATGACAGAACGGATATCGGGAACATTCTCAGGTGAACAGGTGAAGATCAATTCATAGTCATCGCTATCACTCATGACTACATCATATGGATCAAACTCTCTTTGTCCAGCTTCTTGGCGGAGGGCTTCACTGAGAGGTAACTGCTCTTTGATCAGCTCAGCTCCCACGCCACTCTCTTCGCAGATATGTCCCAGATCTGCCAAAAGCCCATCGCTTGTATCAATCATGGCCTTCGCATGACCCGAAAGTGCGACAGCATGACCCTCTCGTGCCCGGTGTTTGGGCGTGTTGTAAGCCTGCACAAGGGGATGGTCTTTGTGATCCTGTGGTCTATCGGATCGCTGTAAAAGTTGAAGACCTGCAACAGCTTGTCCTGGATACCCTGTGACCAGGATCGCGTCTCCCACTTCGGCAGAGGATCTGAGCATCAGTTTCCCCTGCTCCGCCTCACCCACCAATGTGATGTCGATAAAATTAACACTCTCGGTTTTCGTGACGTTGCCCCCGATGATCGAGGCCTTGAATGGATTAAGCTCCATGAGAAATCCACGATACATGGATTCCACATCTGCAATTGGAGTGTCTGCTTTCAGGCCTAAGGACACGAGGGCATACAGAGGTAGCCCGCCCATGGCACCGATGTCGCTGATGTTCACCGTCATCGCGCGCCGTCCCAGAGCTTGTGGATCTAGCAAATCGGACAAATAATGCCTGCCCTCTACCAAACAATCACAAGTGACCAGCAGTTCATATCCTTCACGATGTTTAATAGCAGCGGCATCGTCTCCAATTCCAATAGTGACTCCAGGAGTTTCGATGCCTTCCTCTCGGATCAGTGTGTGGATACGGTCGATCAATCCAAATTCACCGATATCGGATATGATTTCAGTCATGGTTTTCTTCTCATATACGAATACTGCTAATTTCTCACATCCCACCTTTGAGTGCTTGGGAGAGTTCCTGTGTCGCCTGTTCAGGGCTTTCTTGGCAGCACACGGCTGATATAACAGCGATCCCGTGTGCACCTGCCTCCATAACCTCAAGAGTGTTATCTTTTGTCACACCCCCGATGGCAATAAGAGGAAGGGGGACCGTCTCTATGACTTTTATCATGAGATCGATACCTGTCACCGGACCGGCATCTGCTTTGGATGTTGTCGGATATACGGGACCGAACCCAACGTAATCTGCCCCATCAACTAGACATTTCTGGGCCTTTTCTAGCGTTACAGCCGAACCGCCGATAATCTTTTGGTCGCCGAGCAAATCTCTGGCTAGGTCAATGGGAAAATCATCCTGTCCGAGATGAACACCGTCAGAGTCCGAAGCGATCGCTACGTCCAAACGGTCGTTCACGATGAAGGTCACTCCCATCCCCGTACAGATTTGTTTTAGCTGTTGCGCTATCTCGATCAGATTGCGTGTCGATCCTTCTTTCTGTCGAAACTGTATGGTGTCCGCTCCTCCTGCAATAGCCATCCTTGCTAATTCTAGGTGGGAAAATCGGGACTGCAAAGCCGTATCTGTAATGACATGGAGGCGTCCTATTTTTTTCACGAAACCTATAATATCAGCGCCTATTCAAAAAATCAAAAAGAGTCATTTTGGAGGCTCGTACTCATTTCGATATCAATATAGTATCATCCTGTGTTCAAATAAGAGTGGCTATGGCCTTTAAATCCCTTTATCTTGTTTTCTAAAGATATTCATGATTTTCTGCACAAGAAGGATGAGCGTGTTGAACATCAATGAGACTTGTAATTTAAAGTTCAAAGAGGATTTAAAAATGTCGCGATAGGGGATATTTCCTGTGAACATGTTCCAAAGAATCAGTCTTATTCTTTGAGAAGGGCCAGTCTGGCTTTGTTTTTTAGCCAGGTTGAGATGAGCTTGAGAGAGAAGGGGAGCCGCAGAGATGAAATCACTGACAGAAAAGAGAAGGCGTCCGTAGACGTTATCTCGAATGATTTGTCTTTTTGCCTGCTGAAAATAATAGTTCTTAAAAGAGGTGGTATCAACTCCATAAAAGATGACGGTTTCTGCGGCTAATCGCGCCGTTAAAAAGGCCGATTCGATTCCATTTTTGTAGTGTCTTGAGAAGCTGGCATCTCCGATCATGACAAATCGATGCGTAAAGGGTTTATTTGCCGGGGATA
>JAGLRY010000021.1 GCA_023135995.1 Candidatus Aminicenantota bacterium
TATCCTGACCTTGTGTATTTTAAGATCAGGATCACGGCCACGATCATAACGATCAAAAAACCCACGGCCGATAAAACCGGATTCGCAGTCACAAGCATTCCTGCATGGACTCAACCGTGAAATATTGCCAGATAGACAACCTTGGATTATTTTCCTGGAAGTGAGGTCTCTAACTCCTTCATCCTTTCTGGATCGGAGTTACAATCAATATGAAGGTATAAAATAAGAGGATGAGGACCACTAACGGGAAAACAAACCACACGATCTGGCTTAGAGTGAGTGGTTTTTGACCTCTCCCGGCCTTAACGGAGCGGTCTTCCAGGGGATTTCCCACCAGCATCATTCCAAGCAGGGCAACGAAGCAGATGCTGTGAGATCGGTTCGCCCGGAGGGTAAAAGATGCTGACAATAAGATATTGGGTGTTTTATGAATATAAATGTGTCAGCATATTTTATGAATAATCCAGATTAGTTATTCGTAGCGAAGTGAGTCGATAGGGTTAACAAGGGAAGCTTTAATAGCCTGGAAGCTTACGGTCAACCATGCGATAACGAGAGCAACAGCAGAGGCGAGCAAAAAGAATCCCAGGTGGTTGTTGAGTTGAATCCTGTAGGCGAATCCTTCCAGCCAGTTGCGCATGGCCAGGTACGCTAAGGGCCATGCGGCAAGGTTGGCTATCAGCACCAATAGGGTGAATTCTTTGGATAGAAGAATAATGAGTGATGTCTCAGAGGCTCCCAATACCTTGCGTATACCGATCTCCTTGGTTCTCTGCTCGGCAGCGAAGGATGCCAGCCCAAAGAGTCCCAAACAGGCGATAAATATGGCCAGCCCGCTGAAATACCCGAAGAGCCGTTGAAGTCTTTCCTCTGAGCGATAGCGCCTTCCAAAGACTGTATCGAGGAAGAAGTATTCAATGGGGGATTCTGGGGCGAGCTTCTTCCATGACTCTTCGATGAATTTGAGAGTTCCTGATATATCTTGGGATAGAACTTTGACGGAGATATAGCGGTTACTGTCTAGCGAGAGAAAAAAATTCATCGGCTTGATGGGATTTCTCAGCGAGGAAAAGTGAAAGTCCTTTATAACACCTATAACGGTAAAATAGATCCTCCGCTCTCCATAGACTTGGATCACCCTTTTACCCACAGGTTCTTTCCAGCCGAATCGCCTGACAGCCTCCTCATTTATGATGATCGATCGTGTAGAATTTTGATCTATGCCCCTTTGGGTATCAGAGGGATATTCTTTTGAGAAGTTTCGGCCTGCGAGAAGCTCGATTTCGTAGGTGTCCAGGAAATCATAATCGACTCTGTTGTGAATGATCTCTATCTGTTTATCTCCTACTGCTCCCTCCCAGGTCACGTTGTTATACATCCCAATGGAGCTGGGCAATTGGAGAGAACACGTCACACCTGAGATTTTTGGATTGCGGAGGAGTTCTTCTTTTAAAGGGGCTAAATTTCTTCGGCGGTCACTGTTTCGGATGACCACGATCTGGTCTTTTTTGAATCCCAACGGTCTGTTCTGTATGTAGTGTAGCTGTTTGCTGAGGATTATCGTGCAAACGATCAAGATGATGGAAATACTGAACTGAGCGACCACAAGAATTTTTCGGAAAAGGCCTCCCTTTGTCCCTGATTTTAATGTCCCTTTTAGGACATTTGCGGGTTGAAAAGCGGAGAGAAACAGAGCCGGGTAGCTTCCGGAAAGGAAACCGACCAGGAATACGATGCCGAACAAACTGAGAATGATCTCCGCTCTGCCCAGGTCTTCAAATCGGACAAATTGGCCGGTGAGGTTGTTTAAAGTGGGGAGAAATAGGAAAACCAGGATCAACGCCAAAAAAAGACTCAATGCAGAAAAGACGGCACTTTCACCTATGAACTGTTTGATCAATTGTCCGCGAACCGCACCCACAACCTTCCTGAGGCCGACTTCCTTTGCTCTTTTTACAGAACGCGCTGTGGCCAGATTCATGAAGTTGATGCAAGCTGTGAGTATGATGAGAAATCCTATGGCCATGAAGATATAGATCGTCTTTATATCCCCGGTATCTTCCAGCTCAGAATAGAGGTGCATCCGGCTGAATTTGTCTAGCTTGAGTATTCGATCATCATTCTCTCTGACGTGTTTTTTGAATGCGGCTTGGATCTTTTCTTCCAAGTGGGGAACAGAAGTGTGCTCAGGAACGAGTATGTAAGATTGCACGATCTGGGTAAGCCAGTTGGTCATGTATTCCTGCCCTGCGATGTCCTCTATAGTGCTGAAAGAAATAAGTATGTCAGGTTGGATATTGGAGTTCTCCGGGTGGTTTCTCATCACCCCGTTTACAAGAATAGAAAGCCTGTTGTTTAAAACGAGGGATTTGCCGATCGGATTCTCCCGGCCAAAATACTTAACGGCCATATCTTCTGTAAGGACAGCAGAGTTTTTGTCTTTGAGCGCTTGCTCTTTATCTCCGGCCACGAAGTGAAAACTGAACATGGTGAGAATACCAGGGTCCACAAAAACTAATCCATCCTCGTAGAATCCTCGATCGTCATAACGAACGAGAGGATTGCCGATCGTTTGCATACGTGTGAAGTCTTGGATCTCCGGAATTTCATTGTGCAGGGTTTCGACCAGAGGTACAGGGGACGAGCGAATTTTGTTCACACCTGTAGGGAGGTGATGTTCGACATAGATCTTATATATGCGGTCGGCATTCGCATGGTGCTCTTCATAGCTGAATTCATATTTTATAAAAAGAATGATCAGGATAAAACAAGCCATTCCCACAGAAAGACCGGCGATGTTTATCAGTGAATAACCCTTTTGCCTTTGGAGATGGCGCAAGGTGATCTTTAGATAATTTTTTAGCATGACGAAACTCCAGTAAAATGAATTAAAAAGCACTTTGGGGAGTGATTGGACGACTTGAAGCCAGTACCAGATGTCGGCCTTCATGCGCCCTTTTTCTCTGTATATACTGTTGTATATTTCATCAAAATCTCCGCTGAGGAACATCCTCTCTGTTCGAGGAAGAATGCGTTGAACAATCCAGCGGGGGATCTTTGGGGGCCGGTGGAATGAATCTGACATTGCTATTTTTCAAAGGCCATTTCGGGAAGCTCTGCCCACATCTTGTCGTGGACTTTTTTGAGTTCGAACAGCGATTTTTTTCCTTTTTTCGATAGGGTATAAAATTTTACGGCTTTTCCCCCGCGCTGAGAGGTGGGTTCTCCAATGTGTGACTCCAAGTATCCCAGCTTAAACATCCGGTCCAGGGGAACATAGACATTGCCGACAGTCCAGTTATGTCCGGTCGATGAGATAAGCTGTTCACGGATCTTGACCAAGCTGGCAGAGTCTTCCAGTCTGTAGACCGTCAGCAGGATCAATTCTTCTTTGCGGGTTAAGTATTTCATGATTCGCCTTTTTTCAATCGATTTCTTTTATGTTGTAAAAGTTATTCATATGTATATACGTTTCTTTTGCCAAAAAGGTTGAGAGAAAAAATTTCCTAATGCTTTCTCTTATTCGCTATCCAACTTTTTTGACATTGACGATGTTATTATCTGTATTTTTGTCGATCAGGAAGTAGTGCGGATCAATACCTGCCTTTTCTGGTTTCTTATCCACAACAAAGCTTAATTCGCCTTGGCCCGATCGGATCCAGTGTTTATCTGAATAGAGGACCTCGTTTCACAGGAGTGATAAAGAAGAAGCCTTAAAGCGCTATCCTTGGTCCCTATGGTTTACTTCTAGATAACAACCTGCCGAGCTTTAAATAAGGTCGTTCAAAAAAGCGCGGGAGTGTCACCATAAAAAAGGGATCAGTTTTTCGATCCAGCGGCGCGACCAGGACCGTCTTAAGGCCGATCTGGTTGGCGCCGATAATGTCCGTGAGAATTCTATCCCCAACCATCACTGTCTTTTCCGGTTTTGACTTTAAATATTCCAGAGCCAGGCGAAAGGCTGCTGGAGATGGCTTTCTTCGTTCGGAGAATATCGCATTGATTTCGAGTTGTCCTTCGATGGCACGGATTCTTTTGATCCGGTCTTCTGTATGAGGAAAATTGGACAGAAAACACATGCGGTATTTCGGTTGAAGGC